>CAMWTL010000163.1 GCA_947177145.1 uncultured Porphyromonadaceae bacterium | reverse complement strand
TCTTGTCGTTGGCAGCTGCTCCGCCGAGGTCGTTGAAGCCGAGGTCGTTCGAGGCAAATCGGTCACCCTGAGCCTTGGTGTAGTTGAATGTGTTGCGTGAAGCGGATGTGCCGATCAGGAAATCAGTGTTATGCACATCGGCAAAAGTACGACGGTAAGTCGCGGTGTTATCCCACTGCCAAGAGAGCTTTGTCCAACGCTCGTGTTTGGCACGGGCATCGCTGTTATAATGGCGTATGGCCTGCTGGATATAGTCGGGAGTATACTCCAGCCATGTCTGGTTAGCCAAATCGAATGCGAATGTCGAGCGGATGTTAAGGCCTTCTATTGGATTGACGTTGATGTAATTTGATGAAATCAGACGATCACGCACGCGCTTCTGCTCCACCTCAAGAGAGTTATAGGGGTTGTAATCATTATTGTTACCCTCGGTATGCGCACGGTAGTAAAGTGTGAGGTAGTCGTAAGTATAACGTGTCTCAGGATCCTGATAAGGTGCCGGATTCAGCAAGGGGTTGGCGGTCATAGCCTGGTTGAACACCTCGTCAACAGGCATCTTGTCGTCGGAACGAGAGAACTGGGTGTTTGTACCGATACGTAACCAAGGCTTGATGTCGGAATCCACATTGACACGTCCTGAATAGCGGTTATTCTTTGTCCCAATAGTTATACCTTTGATACCGCTGTAATTAAAGCTCGCAAAGAGATTATACTTCTCACCGCCGTTGGAGAAGCTGAGAGTGTGGCTCTGGGTCACGCCCGTCTGGGTGAAACGGTCAAGCCAATCGTAAGAATCGCCGGAAGTATATGTGGCAAGTTCCTCAGCTGAGAAAGCTGTATTGGTACCTAAGAGAGTATTCCGGATATAGGCATCGCGGTCTGAACCGGGGTTGGAATGTATATAACCGTTGGCAAAGGCATCGATGCGGAGGTCGCCGAGCTGGCGAGCGTTCATTGTCTTGGGGCGATGGGCTATGTGGGAGGTCTGTATCCAGCCGTCATATGTTACTTTACCCTCGCCTTTACGACCTTTCTTGGTGGTCACAAGAATTACACCGTTAGCGCCGCGTGAACCGTAGATGGCAGTGGCTGACGCATCCTTGAGCACCTGGATTGACTCCACATCTTCAGGATTGATGGAATTGAACGAACCGAAATCTCCATCCATAACAAGACCGTCGATCACAAATATAGGAGATGCGCCTGAATTGATGGTATTGATGCCACGTACCCTTACAGTGGCGTCTTCGCCGGGCTTACCGCTCGGAGTCACCATAAGACCCGCCATCTTGCCCTGCAGCGCACCGGCAACCGTAGTCGAGGGAGTCTCATTGAGTTTTTCGGCATCAAGGTAGCCTACAGAGCCGGTAAGGTCGGCTTTCTTCATAGCAGCGCCCACCACAATCACCTCATCAAGCACAGATGAATTTTCGCTGAGTGAGATGTTCATCTGCCCATCAGCCGGAACCTTAAAATCAGCTGTGGTGTAACCTATGTACGACACTTGAAGAGTGCTTCCCACAGCAACTTTGAGACTGAAGTCACCGTCTATACCGGTGGATGTGCCCGTAGCAGTCCCCTTCACAAGTATCGTAGCACCGATGAGGGGCTCCTGGGTGGCAGCGTCGACTACGACACCGCTCACTGTGATCATCTCCTGAGCCAGTGACGGCAAAAAAGACAGGAGTGATATCAGAATGAAAAAAGCTATTTTTCGCATGATATTTTGGTGGTTTTATTAGTATTATCAGATTTCTTCGAGATGCAAGACAGTGCTGTCGAAATTATTATTTATATTGAGCGATATCCCTTCATTCATAAGATAGTCGCCGGGGAATACCTGACCGTCACCGTAGAATTTAGGCCAATCCTTCTTGTTGATTTCCGTAACACGGTACTGCTTATCCGGATCAAGACCTTTGAGACGAGTCTGGAAATAGGTGGTGCGTCCATGATATTTCATGCTGTAAGCAAAGACAACAGCCTCTTTTCCATCCTTTGACACGTATTGATGAGACGACCATCCGCTTCCATCCTCAGGATTCTTCAAGCGATAAAGATCTCCGAACTGCACTATGGGACGAATTCGTTTGTAAGAGGCAATCGCATCCTTGGCAAATGCCCACTCCTCCTCATTCAGGTGTTTCGGCTGAAGTTCAAGACCAAGCCTACCTGCCATAGCCACGTCGAAACGATATTTCAAAGGAGCCATCATTCCGGTCTGATGATTAGGACTTGTCGATACGTGGGAAGCAGTGGCAATGGCAGGATAGAACAGATTGGTGCTGTTCTGAATACGTATACGGTCGAGAGAGTTGGTGTTATCGCTTGTCCAGAACTCGTCATGGTATTTCAAAGCACCCATATCGAGACGCGCACCACCGGAGCTACAGAGCTGTATCATCACCTCGGGATGTTGCTCCCTGATTCGGTCGTACACGGAATAAAGACCCTTTGTGTAGTCAATCCAGAAATGAGACTGGCGATCGGAGGGGAGATACTCGGAACCGAAATCCGTCACGAAACGGTTGGCATCCCATTTCACATAGCTTATGTCCGGGCTCAGGGAAAGCACGTCGTCAAATGTTTTCACGATGAAATCCTGCACAGCGGGGTTAGTAAGATCAAGAATCCACTGTTGACGAATCTGCAACTTATCCCGGTCGCCGCTCTTCACAATCCAATCGGGATGTGCCTCTGCGAGTTGACTCTTCGGATTCACCATCTCAGGCTCAATCCAAATACCAAACTTCATTCCTTTGCTTACCGCATGTTTCGCAAGATAATCTATACCCCTGGGAAGTTTCTCAGTGTTTACCTGCCAGTCGCCGAGACCGGAATGGTCGGTATTGCGGGCATATTCACCATTGCCAAACCAACCGTCATCGAGCACAAACATCTCTACCCCGATCTTGGCAGCATCATCAATCATATCGGTGATGGTCTTCTCATCGAAGTTCATATAAGCGCCCTCCCAGCTGTTGAGCACCACCGGACGCTCCATATCGGCATGGGCAAGAGAATGATTACGGATCCAGTCATGCAGATTACGTGACACCTTGCCTCGTCCCTCGTTGCTGAATGTCCATACCATATCAGGTGTAGTCAGACTTTGGCCCTTGTCAAGGTAATAGGTGGAAGCGAAGTCATTCACACCACCCACCACATTGAGGCGACCACACTCATCCTCTTCGAAAGTCATCTTATAATTGCCAGACCATGCGAGTGCGCCACCATAGACATCGCCCGAATCCTCACGTGCAGGGCTGTCGAGAGATAGAAGAAAGGCAGGATTAGCTGTCTGGGTAGCCTGAACACCACGCTTTGACTCGACACTCTTGATGCCCGGTTGGAGCTCCTCCTCTACCAGTTGCATCTCCGTAGCCCACACTCCGTGGAAGTGGGTGAGATAATAAGAATCGGCATGAAGGGGAAGATAAGCTGATGCGAGGCTCTCAACCGTGAGCGAACCATCCTCTTTGTTGGTCAGAGTTGAAGACTGTGTGATGACGTTCTCTTTGCCGTAGGCAGTAAAGGTCATGGTGAGGTCGATGTCATACATCGGATCATTCAACACAATGTCGGTGCGGGTGACATCCTCTTTAGGGTGGCTTACGGAGTGTGACACATATTTGAGGTGTGTCGTATGTGAGCCGTCGGAATGGACAAGCTTCAAAGCCGGAGAGATCATAACATAACCCCCATATGCAGGGAAGGCCTGAGGTGCGTAGCCCGAACCATTGTCAGGTTGCTCATTATATTTTTTGGTCTGGTATGGTGTGGCGTTCTTGAACTTCTTGCCATAATAATTATGAACAAGGTTACCGTTGTCGGCAACTGTCATCACCATTTCCGTATCATCGGTCGAAACCTTTATGATCGGTTTCTCGGTCGCTTCAGCGGTTAGGAAACCGGCTGCCACCATTGTGAGGGGAATAATCTTTTTCAGTATCATGGTTACAATGTTTTGTTTTTCGTGGTCTGTTTTTTGTTGTCAGTGCCTTTCGTTTTTCGACACCGCAAAATTACTTCAACACTTAACCCCACAAAAATAATCTTGCTCCAAACCCTTGGTAGTTTTACTCCAAATGGCTAATCTTTAGCACTATGAAGCAAATTTACCAAGGATTTGGAGCAAGATTACCAACCCTTGAACGCCGAGATAGCGAATCTTATAATTTTCTATGCATCATTCACCGACCTTGTTCGGCGAAGCGAAAGTCGTATAGCTCACAGATGGATTTACCTTTAACGTCGGAATCAAACAACAGATACAAGGCTTGTTTGCCATTCAATCCTTCGAGTCCTTTAAGCGGTGTGCGCACCTCCGTCATAACACCGGGGTTGCTGCCGTTAATGCGGAAACTACCAATTTCCTTGCCACCTTTACTCCGGTAGGGACTGCCAACCAACAAGGTCACGGTGCCCTCTACCCCCTCCGGCACAAGATGGCATACAAACTCCATCGGTTTCTTTCCGTCGATCTTTGAGAAGTCGAAATATTTATACCCCACTGTCGAACCGGCAGTGTTATTCACAATCGGATCAAACGGTATCTTTTCGTTGAATGGTCCTTCATAAGAAGCAGGATTGAAGTAGGTAGGTTTCACATATGAGCCGGAGAAAATGAAATTCGGATATTGGTTGTATGCCTTCTCCGGATCTACAAAATAGCAGGCTATTCCAGCCGGTGTCTTGTATAGTGGATTCAAGCCCTCTGTAGAGAAGCCCTCCGACGTATATTCTCCTTCCGAGATACGTACCTTTCCTCCGGGTCCCTCCTCCACCTCAACCTCTATCGGTGCAACCATAGCTTGACGTGCATACTCATCAGTTCCGGTCTGACGATGATAGAACACCCACCATTTACCGTCAATCTCACAGATACTCCCGTGAGTGTTACCTGTGGGGTAAGCTGTGGCAATCACATTACCATTCTCATCGGTGCCTCTTCCTCGTCCGTCGATGATAGTGCCACCATATGTGTAAGGACCAAGCGGACTGTCGCTATAAGCATAAGCCAATGTATAATTCGAGGTAGGGAGATCAAACTCACCGTCGCGAGTGAAACGACTATAGATAAACACATACTTATCCTTAATTTTTCGGATTGAGGAAGCCTCGAAAAACTTATACAGCTCATCCTGATAGCGTCCCGGTATCATATTCTCGACAATTTCCGTGCCGGGCTTTACCGTTGCCATCGTGTTAGAATCAAGCTCGGCACCATAGGAGGTCTCAAAGCCCCAATACCCATACACCTTACCGTCGTCATCCACAAACACACCCGGGTCAAAACGCAACACACCGTCTGTCAGTGTCGGGTCAGTCGTGCTCCAGTTGCATACTTCAAACGGCCCGTCAGGACGTTTGCTCTTGGCAACCATACCCTGTCTGCCACCTGCCTGATTATTCGGGTAAAGGTAATATGTCTTCGTACCATCCTTCTCCGTCACCACAGCAACATCCGGAGCATATAGCACGTCCCCCTTACCATCTTCATGCAGAGGCTTACCGTTGCGGTCCTTATCCGATATGAAGATTATTCCGTCGTAACGCCAGGCATTGAGATCATTTACAGGCGCAGACCATACCACCTGCTCACGTCCGCAATATTCCGTAATCAACGAATCGTGCGAACCGTATACGTAAACCCGATATTCACCCGGCTTATCGGGATCTTCAAACACATAAGGCTCACCGTCCGGTATATACTCCCAAAGCGGAAGATAGGGATTCTGGGCAGAAGCGTCAACTGCTCCGAACAGTGCGTATCCTGCCATTGCCAATCCGGCAGTCATAACATTAGCTATATATCGTCTTCCAAATTTCATAATTGTCAAGTTAAATTTCATAATACCCTCCAAAATTAACAAAATATCCTCAAGATTACAAATCTACGCTTCATTATCAAACGATTTCTATGTCTATACCTAAACACCCTATTGCGCTTATCTTAACTTATTATTAAATTTGCAGAGCCGAAGCATAACTTTTGCAGGGCCTAAACATACGTGAAGCCCAAGTCAAAGCATAAGTAAAGCTGAAGCACAACCAAAGTCACTGCATCACAATTTATTCTCCAAATATGTCTCTCATATTCATAATAGTTCTGACACTTCTGTTGCTCTCTGACGCATACATCATCTTCGGTGTGCTTTCCAACCTTATGACCGGGTGGTCGTGGTATCCCAAGACTTTCCTTTATATACTCAT
>CAMWTL010000162.1 GCA_947177145.1 uncultured Porphyromonadaceae bacterium | reverse complement strand
ATCCGGATGTCGCCTCTCTTTTATTACAGAGCCTCTTTTTATTTTTATTTATTAATGTTGTGAGATCAGAATACAGTTGCAAGGTCAGAACACCAATGACGCGGAAAAGTTGATACCTGCCGGGGATGCTGAAGGCTCAAACACCAGCTCATGCTTCTTAGCAAAGGGTCGTGTGTAGATTAACGATGCTCCGGCTCCGATCGCTGCTCCGGCTAAGACATCCCACCAATGATGTTTCTTGGCATATATTCTCCCCCACCCTACATATGTTGCCACCACGTACGCCGGAACTCCCAATTTCCAACCATAACGGCGTTGGAGAAATGTAGCAGTCGCGAAAGAAGTTCCCGTGTGCCCACTTGGGAAAGAGTGGCGATTGCTATGATCAGGTCTTTCTTCTTTAACGGCATATTTAAGTATATAAGTCGCCCCAAGCATCGTAACTCCCGACAATGCTCCCTGTTTCAGACCCTCCCAATCGTGTTCTATCAACACTCCTGCCAAGGTTGCAACCGGAAGGACTATCACAGCAACATCTGTAGAAACACGTACTCCTCTTTGAGCCTTAGTATAATGGAAAGATTCTGTGCCACTTTGTGAATAGACCGGTAGAGTCGCGAATACCCCACATAGTAGACACATTAAAATCACAAGTAAAATATTATGCGAAGTCTTCCAATCTGATACCACATTTATACTCATCTGCCTTATATCGACATTTTCAACTAATAATCTCATTAATACTCTAACTAAACCATCTTATAATGTAGGGGAGGTAAACAATGCAACCTACCGCCGCTGCAACCAAGGCAAGCAGCGTGACAGCCGTTGCGCCCAAATCTTTGGCTCTACCGATAAGCGGGTCGTAGTCAGGGCTAATCTTATCAGCCAAAGCTTCCACCGCACTGTTCAAAGCTTCTGCAGCAATGACAAGTCCGATACACATCACTACCACACACCATTCAACAGCTGATATGCCAAATATAATACCGGCACATATTGCCACCACCGCAGCCACCAAATGTATACGGGCGTTGTGCTCATACCTGAGCAATGCTTTAAACCCCTGCCACGCATATATAAAGGCTTTACCTCGTTTCTTCCAGCTAAACTTGCTCTCTTTCTCCATAACTTAACCTAATGCCTCTTGTTACCCTAACATACGGAAACTTAACCTACCTTTTAATCATCAGCAGCTTAACCTAATGATGGCACCAGTGTCAGTAATCGTAATCGAAAGAGAATTGATCTACATAAAGCACTGCTCCGGAGCCACCGGTGAAGTAGTCGCCATATTTCGAAGCGGCTGCCGTAATCTGCAAATAAGAGGGCACCTTGGAAGTAGAGCGATATTTTATCTCTATCTCAAACGGTTGATATGACTCCATTGTGCCGCCGAATATCAATTCACCATAACCGATCACATAGTCCGCGTCCTTATTAAAGAGCTGACGGTTTTTCGGATTAGTGCGAATCTCATATGGTGCCGTCCAATCGGTTAAGGCAACATAGATATGGCAGGAATCCGGACGACCTTTGAGGTCAGTCAACTCTGTGGAAGCGTAATTAATCTCAGCAGTCTTATATTGATAATAGCCCTTCAGCTTAGTAGGACGCAGATTCCACGGTCTGCCGAAATCGAGAATACCATTTGTACCATCCACTTTTTGGAAGCTTCCGGTATAGATGGATCCGGCAGCAAGTTTACCAATGATGCCGATACCTACAAAGACAGTGTTAAGCTCTGCCGCCTGACCGGAACCGGTAGGGGTATAATCAGTAGGCTTTACATTACTGTTGCCAAGCGTAGCCGCACCGGTATTACCGGTATCCCAATACTGCTCACCGTTCTCGTTCCAAGGACACCAAATCTTATTGTTCTTCAACCACCACTGGTCAAAATCGCCATCAGGAATGTCAGCCGTCGCAGCGGTAGTAACCTTAACCTCATTGCCGATATCCGTGCCAGCCACAGCTCTCACAACATATTCTGTAAGTGGTTCAAGATGCGAGATACAAGCTGAGAACGCCCCCTGAGTCTGCGTTACCGACGACTCAGGCACATCAGTCCACGTGGAATCAGAAGCCTTACGATATTGGAAACCTCCCTTCATATCAGAGGGACAACTGCCATATGCCCAAACCACCTTACTCCAAGCGTCGACATTCTCCGTAGCCACCAAAAGCTCTGCCACCTCGGCATAGATTGTCCAAAGCTCACTGCGTCCGTGAGCCTTAACCTCCACACGAAGCGGTTGCGACAAATCAATCTCTCCGGGACGAAGATCAGGCATTATAGTAGTGATGCCGGCAGGGCCAAGCTTTATCCTTTCAAGAATAACCTTTGACAGATTAACATTCTCCGGCATCGTTACGATGACACGACAGGCAGCCGGATCGATCACACTCTCACCTATCTGCCCTTCTACATTGAAATAACGCTCTATATCCTGCACAGCACGAATCTCCCATTTATACTTTTGGAATCGGGATAATGTGACATAAAGGGGATATGTAAGATTGTAGGAACCCTGCAGCAAATCCAAATCCGACTCGCCACCCTCCGATATTGTAAACTCTGAAAATCTCACATTTTCAATGTCGGTAGTCTCATCAAGATACACCACCGCCTCCAAGGTCACGGAGTCGATGAGCGCATCACGGCTCTGCCCCTCCGCTGCCAAAGAGGTGATGTTCTGCTGAATCCTCGGATACGGAAGATCATTCTTTATACAGCTTACCAAGCCCACGCAGAGAAAAAGGGATGCCAAAGTAAGCACATACTTCGTAATATCGACTACCATTATTATCATAAGGGGGAAGTTTTCAGATGAGTTAAGATAACTAAATTATTTTACAATAGACTGAGTATTTCCAGAGAGATAAAATCATTTCATAAATACGAAATAGACAGCCAAGATAAGACATACAAAGGCTGCGAAATGATTCCAATGGAGCTGTTCACCCTTAAAGAATATGACTGTAAAGATTGTGAACACAGTCAGGGTAATAGCCTCCTGAATCACTTTAAGTTGCATAAGGGAGAACGGACCACCGTTACCGTGGAAACCCATACGGTTGGCAGGAACCTGAAAGAAATACTCCAACAAGGCGATGCCCCACGAAATGAGAATCACGATCACAAGAGGAGTGGAATGAGAAATCCAATTAAGCTCCTGCATCTTCAGATGGCCATACCATGCAAAGGTCATAAAGATGTTGGCTACTACCAAAAGCAACACTGTATAAAACGCGCTCATAACTAACTATATGTTATATTCACTTTACATTTTACGCTGCAAAGTTAACAAATACTTATGAATTAATAAAAGATATTAAGGAAATGAACGACAATTAAACCTCCTAAGTCTAAAAAAATGGGCTATATCGCCTTAACGACATAGCCCATTCTCACCTATGAAGATAATTTGAATTTAATATTCAAGCTCAAAATCGTCAACATACAGCAAAGAACCTTCGCCACCGCTGAAGAAGTCACCATACTTTGATGCGGAACAGACAATCACCAAATGGGTGGGTTTAGTAGTCTTTGCTCTTGAAGTGTATTCCAACGGGATAGTTACTTTATCCAATGAACCTTCAGCACCGAAATCACCTGTCCATGTAATCTGACCGTATGCCACCACATAATCGGCATTGGCATCAAACAGCTGTTTTGTCTTAGTCTTGATAGAGACCGGTTCAGAAGTCAAAGCCACATATATCTGACCTTCGTCGGTAGCACCGTCAGCGATATAATTGCTATCAGCACCTTTCTTATTAACACCTTTGCCCGGACGATAATTCGCATACAGTGTCAGAGCCTTGGGATGCGAACCATTGTAAGGACGACCAAATGTTAATTCACCGTCGGTACCGTCAGTTTTATCATAAGATCCGACAAATAGGTTACCGGCTGCAAATTTTCCAATAGAACCAATGCCTACGAATTGCGACTTCAACTCAGCAGAATAATTGCCTCCATGTTTAAGAGCGTCCGACTGATTTGTGACAAGTTTACTCATCGTAGCAGATCCATGATTACCGGTATCCCAGAAAGAAACGCTTCCGCCGGCGGCAGGAATCAACACCTTACTATTTGAGCTTAGATTTGACCACTCTTCAAGACCTCCATTCGGAATTGTAAAGAGCGATTCAGTGGTAAATGTGCGCGAACCCTGTTCCTCAAAATCATCACAATACGCCTTATATTCATATGCAGTTCCCGGCTTAAGATTTGAGATGTTGACAGAATACTTCTTCACCTCGGCACGTGTGGCAGAAGCCGGAACCTCAGTCCAATTAGATGTTCCGCTTTCACGGTACTTGATACCATAGTTCGCTGCATCATCCGTATAGATCTCACCATAAAGTGTAGCCGAATAAGGGGTGATCGCAGTGAAATCCTGATTCTCCACTCTGTTCATATCCGGAGTGCCTACCGGAGCTTCACGTTCGATAGCTGCGGCAGAATTTGCAAATCGAATCTTAGCAGACGATGAGTGGTAGCGTCCATCGTTTGCATCGATAGTAATCTCATATTCTGTTTCACTCTCAGGTAAAGCAGCAAGAAAATCGGGAGAGAACGTAAGATATACCTCATCTACCTGAATCTTCTCTCCATCAGTGCCGGCAATATTATCCTCTTTCGTCTTTCTGTCATAAACAAGGCCCATTAAAGCGAATCTTGTACGGGCATCCTCATCATTTACAAGACTGACACTGTATCTACCGCTCATTGTACCAAACTGCTGAGAAAGCACCACATTAAAATTCTCGCTAAAGGTAAGGGTGAAACCCTTGACTCCTCCGTATGCCACAGTCGTGACATCCAAGGTATTAATACCTGAAGTAAGATCCACCTGATTAGAAATATTAAAAGCCTCACCTGCATAGTATGCTTCGTATACAGGGGCGGGGAATACGTCAACCGTAGCTTCAATAAGAGGTACGTCAACAATTTCAAGACGCACAAGAGCACCACCCTGCTGACCGGCAGAAGCAGCGTCAGCAACTATTTTAAGGCGATATTCATGAGCCGAAGTAACATTGTCTAATGTCCCCTCTTTAGTGAACTCGGATCCGTCATCAGCCTTACCACTTATAAGATAATTGATTACCTTTTCTTTTTCTCCGGTGGTATGATTGACCGTAGGCATCATAAAGTAACCTTTTGCCTGATTCTCAATTTCAGTCTGACCGAATTCCAACACATACTCATTGTCAGTACCTTTACGGGAATGCCAGAACGAGACTTTCAAATCTGTAACACCGGCATCCAATGATTCAGGCATAACAGAGACAAGCACGTTGGCAATATTACATTTCAAAGTGAGCTGATTGGGCGTAGCTGCTTGTATCTTCACATTATCTTCGTAAGCACGATAGAATTTCTTATCCCAAGATGCCGACACAGAGTCACCGGTCCATGCCTCTACTACGTAATCACCCTCTTTCAAAGATATAGATGATGGTATTTGACTTTTACCGATAAACTTACGGACAAGCCCTCCGTCAGTTCCTTTGCGCTCTACATACACTACAAGATTATTTTCAAGTGTAGCCTGATCATATACAGCACCCTCACGAGTAGAGACAGTCACATCACCTTTGAAAGTAGGATTGATACGCAGAATACCATCACCGTCAGCTTTTTCAAATGGATTTTCCGATACACAAGAACCCAATGATAGTCCTACTGCCGTAATGACAGCAGTGATTGCAGAATATCTAAAAAGTTTTTTCATAACTGTCATTATTACATGGTTCTAAGTTTCAATTCTTTCACAGTAGTGCCGGAGGCATCAGTAATGGTAAGGATAAACTTATGGTCGGCAGCACCATAAATGCCTAACAAGCCCATAAACTGAGATACATCGAAGACTACATCCTTTTGATTCTCCACCTGTTCTGCCACAGGTAAACCAAGATCTGCCAATCCATCCTTCACATCCACACCGCCGGCTGTTTTACAAGATATAAGGTCAAACTCGGAAGCGAGTCCCACTCCTGTGAGGACCTCATTTGTCAGTGTAGCAGAATTGATCTTAACAGTAAATCCGGTAATTCCGGTATCGCTATGGACATCAAGCACACACGCTAACCCTTCGACAGCCACATTCCAATCATCGATATTAATTGGCTCACGCCCTGTCACAGTCGGTCCGCCCTCGTCAAAAGGAGGTGTCACAGGATCATCATTACCGGGAGTGTTAGGATCATCGTCACCGGGAGT
>CAMWTL010000161.1 GCA_947177145.1 uncultured Porphyromonadaceae bacterium | reverse complement strand
AAGCGGTCGATGTGAATCGGCCGCTTACTTTTTATCCATCTTTCCTGCAAATACACTTTTTTTACTGCCAAATATTATCCGATACTAAATCTATCTCCAATATATCCGATACTAAATCTATCTCCGCCACTAAATATTTCCGATAATTTTTCAAAATAAAAATTAAAACGACGTAATAGGTCGTTTTCTCTCCCTATCTTTGCATCACAATTACCACACAAAATATTATTTCCTAAAAACCACTCTCTAAAATGAATAAACCTTATCCCCAAACCCCTATCAACTTAACCATTCTTACATCCCTGTTATCCTTTTTTCAGCCTATCCCCTTATCCCCTCTACTCTTTCCTCATCCTTAGGACACATAAGCCTAATCTACTAACTAAATTGCATAAATCACCACTTTTTCTCCAAAATATCTTGAAAATTTTAACACTATCTTCCAAAATTAACATTTATTATAATTATACTGATTAATTTTTGCAGTCATATAAACTAACTTTGTAAAAAATCAAAAACATCGCTAAATCTAATAATGAAAGACTCCTCAAAAATCATTTCCCATATATATCATGACGACGATCAATCTTCCCTTGTCATTGATAAGACTGAGTATGGCTACTCCGACTCCGGTTGGCATATCCAGACAAATCAAGAACACTGCGAAGGGGTAGCCAAGTTAGCTGCTGAATTTGCCGCCGAGTTTGGGATGTCAGAGTGGGGGCGTATGCTCGGCCTTCTCCACGACCGTGGCAAAGAGAGCAACGGCTTCCAAGCCCACATACGTCGTTCCTCCGGATTCGATCCTGATGCCTACTCCGATGCACCAAGCTTTCACAGTTATGTGGGAGCCATACTTGCCCACAAACTCCCATACGACCAATTATTCTGGCTATCGAACGCAATCGCAGGACATCATAAAGGATTGTATAACCTTGATGAATTAGAACTTAAACTCACCACTCCTCTCCCCGAAGAGGCATCGCAGACTATTCCCGATGTTCCTCTCTCCCTACCCAAATTAAAACTTGCACCCGACGACGCAGCCCATCTCTCCCGTTTATTATTCTCCTGCCTTGTCGATGCCGATTGGCTTGACACTGAAAACTTCATTCAACCGGATAAAACCGCTTCTCGAGGTAATTTTGTAACACTCAAAGACCTCCTGTCGCGGCTTCAACAATATCGTGAAAGCCTCGCAGCACTCCCCCCTTCTCCAATCAATGTGCTTCGCAATGAAATTCAGACAAGGTGTGAGGAAGCTGCCGCCAACAAGCCGGGCTTTTTTGAACTCACTGTCCCCACAGGTGGAGGAAAGACAATAGCCTCGATCATATGGGCTATAAACCACGCTATCAGATTCAATAAAAAACGAATCATCATTGCTATACCTTTCACAAGCATCATCGTACAGACAGCTGCCACCCTGAGAAAAATATTTGGCGACGAGAACGTAATTGAACACCACAGTGCAATTAACAACTCAACCGATAATCCACGTTCCCTCTTAGCTTGTGAGAATTGGGACGCACCTATAATTGTGACCACCAATGTCCAGCTTTTCGAATCAATGTTTTCCAATCGCCCATCCGCATGCCGAAAACTTCACTCTATCGTAAACAGTGTAGTGATTCTTGATGAAGTTCAAACTCTCCCACTCACGTTCTTGCAGCCAATCGTAAACGCTATGAAGACGTATGCCAAGTTATTCGGCACTTCCTTCCTCTTCTGTACAGCAAGCCAGCCTATTCTTGATGGAGATCGTCAAGGCTGTAACGGGGCTCTCTTCAAAGGTATAGACCGAAAGAACATACGCAATATAATAGGCGATGATCTGCAACTCCATAATAAGCTTAGAAGAGTAAGTCTATCCATCGACCCAAATCTACATACTTATACAACCTTGGCTCAAGAGCTGAAAAAACATAAGAGGACACTTTGCGTGGTCAACTCCCGTCGTCATGCTTTGGAGCTATACAAAGCCCTGAAAATGTCAGACAGTGATAATGTACTTACGTTTCACCTGTCGCGCTCAATGTGCTCAGCCCATATCCTCTCCACAATCAATAAGATTAAGGAGATACTTGCGTATTCCGACAAAGGCATACGAGTGATTTCCACACAATTGATTGAAGCAGGTGTCGACATAGACTTCCCGGTTGTCTACCGTCAATTGTCCGGTCTTGACTCCATACTGCAAGCTGCCGGCAGATGTAATCGCGAAGGCAAACTGAAAAATGGCACTGCCATCGTATTCTCCCTTCAAGATGAAAAAGAAATAGGAGCATTGCGTATTGCTGCCGACGCAATGAAGGATATGATTTCCCTTTACCCAACCTCCGATTGGTTCTCACCTGACACTATGCGCTTGTACTACGAAAGACTCTACCACAAGACTCCCGACTTCGACAAAGAAAATATAGAAAACCTGCTTGGCAATCCTAAATCGTGCCAGTTTGAAGAGGCTTCCAAAAAATTTTCTCTGATTAATGACACCGGAATAAATATTATTGTTAACTTTGAGAACTCAGAAGATTTAATCAATCAGCTGAAGTATTCCGGACCATCCCGAAAGCTCTCCCGTCAATTGGGAAGATTCAGCGTAAACATCCCCGAGCGCACTTTCAAAGAGTTTCGCAAAGCCGGCTTAATTGAAGAACCATTTCCCGGTTTCTTTTTCATACCCTTGAAATCTCAATACGATCCATATATGGGTCTGAAACCGGAAAATGATTATATTGAACAACTTCTAACAATATAAAGAATATGTCACCCACAGAATACTACGATAAAGAATATGGACTTGAAATATGGGGCGATTACGCCTGCTTCACACGTCCGGAACTGAAGGTAGAGCGCGTGAGTTATGATGTTATAACTCCATCAGCAGCACGCAACATCTTTCAAGCAATCTTTTGGAAACCTGCCATTGAATGGGAAATCACCAGAATAGAAGTGGTTAACCCAATTAAATGGCTCTCTATCCGCCGCAATGAGGTCGGGGCAATAGGAGCCGGGAGTGCAAACGCAAAGCCTATAATTGCTACAGAGAAACGTCAGCAGAAGAACACTCTTATGCTACGTGACGTGAAATATCGAATCTATGCCAAACTCGTTTATATACCTCCCCAAAAGAGGAAAAACGAAAAAGCCCGGAAAGCCGGTCCCGACGAGAACCCCAAAAAGTATCAGGAGATGTTTGAGCGACGTGCCTCTTCCGGTCAATTCTTCACTGCGCCTTATCTCGGCACCCGCGAATGTAGTGCATATTTTAAGCTACTTGATGATAATGCTAAGGGTGGTGATGATCTGCTGAAAGAGACCCGTGATTTTGGTTTGATGCTTTATGATATGGATTTCAGCGATCCTAAAAATATTATGCCTATGTTCTATATGGCTAAGATGAAGGATGGTGTTATTGAAGTTCCATCAAAAGACAGTGAGGAGATTTTAAGATGATACTGAAAAGTCTGTATGACTACGCCCAATCGCGTAGCGATGTCCTGCCTCCAAGTGGTATGGAATGGAAAGAGATCGAGAACGTCATCGTCATTGATGCTGAAGGTAATTTCAAACGCTTCGAGTCAAAGAGGATTGATAAGACACGGTGTGCCCGTTTCCTCGTAGCTAAAGGTTTTAAGCGAACTTCAGCACCCAAGTCAAACATTCTATGGGACAACGCTAAATATGTGCTTGGGATAGGTGATAAGAAAGGTAAATGCAAGGATCTTTTTATTGATATAATTAAGGATATTCATACAAAGCATCCCCAAGATGCCTCAATTAAAGCTCTGCTGAAGTTTTATTCCCTGCCTGAATCCATTCAAAATGAGAGAATGGCTGCTGACCCGCTCTATGCCAAGATAGAGGAATCGCTCAGTGCTAATTTTAGTTTCCGCTATGAGCCTGACGATATATTAATTGCAGAAAAAAGTCATCTCTTCAGCCATCTTCTCAACGAATCCTCCGACGTATCCGAATCTGCCCGCTGCCTTATAACCGGAGAGTATGGACCAATCGTAAGAACTACCACCCCCACTCCCTTGCCTGATAATTCTCCTATGGCTGCCTTAGTGGCATTTCAGGTTAATTCAGGTTATGATTCCTATGGGAAAACCCAAGCTTATAATTCCCCTATCTCATTAGAAGCTGAGGAAGCATACTCCTCTGTCTTAAAAATGTTTCTTGGAAAAGATTCGCGCAATAAAGTGCGACTCGGCAATCGCATGATTCTTTTCTGGGGCAGTGGCGATACAGCTCTTAATAATGATGTCGAAAATGGGCTTATGAGTCTCTTTGAGATTCCTGATAAAAAGGCTTTGGATCTTGATGAGAAAATTGATAAGGTCACAAAATTGTTTAAATCAATCTTCTCCGGAGAGATCAAGACCACGCTCGACGATCGTTTCCATATCCTCGGACTTGCTCCCAACACCGGACGCATTGCCGTGGTGCTATGGATGGATAGTGAGCTAAAAGTTTTTGCAGAAAAAATTCTTCAACATTTCAATGATATGGAGATTGTTGATTATCGAAATCCTGACAAACGCCGTCCTTATTATGGTGTATACTCCATAGTCACGGCTGTGACTCAAGGTGGCAAGATATCCGATGCTCTTCCAAATCTTGTTGATGAGACTGCCAAAGCCATTATATTTGGTTCGCCATATCCTGTCCCGCTATATACAGGAGCCCTGCAAAGAATTAAGGCAGAGCTAACAGATATGAACCCTACCATACAAAGGGTAGCCATACTTAAAGCCTACATAAATAGAAAAAACAAGAATTCCAATAAAAATAAACCGCTACAAGTTATGCTTGACAAAAACAACACCAACCCGGGCTATCTCTGCGGACGTTTGACAGCCGTGTTGGAGAAGATCCAAACTGATGCCAATACCGGCGATTCAATCCGTACCCGCTATATGGGTGCTGCATCTGCCACCCCGGCTGCCGTTCTCCCGGCTATGCTAAACCTCTCCCTCCATCATTCTGAAAAGCTGTCGGAAGGAAGCCGAATTTATTTCGAACAGCTCAAACAAGAAATCGTAGATAAACTCTCCGCATCCGGTTTCCCGGCTCATCTCGATCTCAACGATCAGGGTCGCTTCTTCGTCGGCTATTATCATCAGCGTGCTGATCTCTACACAAAAAAAGAGAAATAAAAGCACAGTCTACCTTCAGGCGAAGCTAAAGCCACGGCTGCTTCACTACAGAATAAATAGCCTCAGTAGCTCTATAGCAAGCCGAAGCATCAGAGGTTTGTCGCAAGGTGAATATATCAAAACTAAATAAATTATCATAACTAAAAATTATATATGGCACAATTAGAAAACAGAATCGATTTCATTTACATTTTCGATGTGCAGGATGGCAACCCTAACGGTGATCCCGATGCTGCTAACCTTCCCCGTGTAGACGCAGAGACCGGCAATGGTCTTGTCACCGACGTATGTCTCAAACGTAAAATCCGCAATTATGTCGATGTGGCAAAGAAGGGACAGCCTAACTATGACATCTTTATTCAAGAAGCTGCTGTTCTCGATAATCGTGTAGAAGACATCTACAAGACCGATGCCGTCAAAAGAGCCGATAAGGCAAATCAGAAAGACGCTGCTAAACAAGCTCTTTGCGACCGATACTACGATATACGTGCTTTCGGTGCCGTAATTGCCACGAAAGACAAGCAAGGTCAAGTAAGAGGACCTATTCAACTTACTTTCGGTCGTTCTGTTGACCCCGTGGTCAGTATCAACCATGCCATTACCCGAATGGCAGTGACAAAAGAGAGCGATAAGGACAAGGAGCGTACAATGGGCAGAAAAGCCACTGTACCTTATGGCCTCTATGTAGCTCACGGTTTCGTGAATGCCAATCTTGCCAACCAGACAGGATTCAATCAAGATGATCTCCAACTTCTTTGGGATGCTCTGACCAATATGTTTGACAACGATCGCTCTGCTGCTCGGGGAATGATGGCAGCCAGAAAGCTAATCGTCTTCGAACACAGTTCTAAACTCGGCAATGCCCCTGCACATAAGCTTTTCGATCTCGTCGAGGTACATAAAAAACCGGAGGTTGATTCGCCCCGAAGCTTTGCCGACTATGAAGTGACTGTCAATAAGTCAGCACTCCCAAAAGGTGTCACTGTCAAAGAAATAATTTGATGCCACCGATCAACGACGATCACCACCTCTACTCAGAAGAAGAAATGCTGCAATTGTCGGGGATTCAACACTATGTGTTCTGTCCCCGGCAATGGGCATTAATTCACCTTGAGCAGATTTGGGCGGATAA
>CAMWTL010000160.1 GCA_947177145.1 uncultured Porphyromonadaceae bacterium | reverse complement strand
ATTGTGCCCATATCGCCGGTGTTCATCCAGCCGTCGTTGTCAGGCATCACGTCGAGAGTGGCTTCCTCATTCTTGAAATAGCCTTTCATAACGTTGTCTCCCTTTACCCATATATTGCCCGGGATTGTATGGGGATCGGGTGAGTCGATCTTAATTTCCATACGGTCTACAATCTCTCCCACAGTATGTGGCTTCGACATCTGGGGCGGGGCATAGGTGAGCAGAGGACCACATTCCGTCATACCGTAGCCAACGGTGATAGGGAATTTTATCTTGTAGAGGAAACTCTCGACCTCAGCATTGAGCGGGGCACCACCGATTATGATCTCCTGTACCTGACCACCGAATACATTGATAAGTTCCGTACGAATCTTAGCGTAAATACGAGTGTTGACGAAAGGTACTTTAAGGAGGAATTTCATCATCGGTGTCTGTATCTTCGGGAATACGTTTGAGCGTATAATCTTTTCAAGCACCAAGGGAACAGTTATGATAAGCTTTGGGCGTACCTGTGCAAAAGCCGAAAGAAGCACACGGGGCGACGGAGCTTTTGTGATGAAATAGCAATGGCAACCTTTCACAAAGGGGTGTAGCATCTCGATAACCATACCGTAGAGATGACCTAACGGGAGCATATTCACCATTCCGTCGCCCGGATGGAGGAATGTGAGGTGGTCAATGCAATAGCGTATGTTACTCCAGAGTGAACGGTAGGGTAGCATAACACCTTTGGAAGCTCCCGTAGAGCCTGACGTATAGTTAATCACACATATCTCCTCCGGAGTGTCGTGATAATAATTCACATCGGCAGGGGTAAATGATTGCGGGAATTTCTTGCCGAATTCCTCGTTCAACTCATTATGTATGGTGGTGAGTTTCTTGGAGCGTGAGAGGGGCATACCCTTTTCAGAGAGGAAGAATGCTCCGACAAGATTTGGAAGTTCGTCGGCATTCAGTTTCTTCCAGATAGCGGCATCCACAAACAGGAGTTTTGCCTCACTGTGGTTGACAAGCGTATGGATATTTGCCGGTTTGAATTCGTGCAGAATAGGCACAGCCACTGTGCCCGACGTAAGACAGGCTATGAACACCACTGCCCACACGGCTGAATTCTTTCCGCAAATAGCCACTTTGTCGCCCGGTTTCACACCGGCAGCCTCAAAGAGGATGTGGAGTTTTTCTACCTCTTCTGCCACTTCGGAGAACTTAAAACTAATGCCTCCCAAGTCTGACAGTGCCATCAGTTCCCAATTCTTCTTGATAGCGTCTTCTATAATATGATTAAGGGAACGCTCGTCCCAGGGCTGTATATTATTAACTTTTGAATTGTCTGCCATAGTATAATGCTGATATAAGTTTATAGTTTATTGAATCGTTATTCAATTATTATAACAACATTATGGGCATTTTGTTAACAAAGCTAAAACCGAAATACCATAGAGGCAGCATAAAAGCAGCGCAGCCAAGAGCAAAATTTGGCTGCGCTGCTTATTAACTCATCGATGAAAAGATTGCAATTTATTATGGAAGCCTAAAGGAATTAATAGAAAGAATTTTGTATGCTTTCCAAGGGAATCTTACCCTCCATATATATCACCTCAGTGGAATATGGACCGTTTTGGGTGATTACCATCAGATTTGTGATTTTCTTTCCATCCTTAGTCAAAGTGACAAGCACATCATAACGGTAATTAGTACTTTTCTTTGTAGTAAGCGTCTCCATATGATGCTCTTTCTTGATCTGGCGGATTATTTTCCAGAGTTCATCCTGCTGCCCATTGGAGGATGTTGTGACATTTTCGATAGAGGAGAGGTCTTTACACTGAATGGGAAGATTATACTCTTGGGAGGAACTTGAGAGATAGCTATCGCCCATCATACGCAACATTGTGGGTGAGATATAGCTATAATCGAGATACGGTTCGGTAGAGAGTTCTTCAAAATATCTGGTTGGCGACGCGGCAAAAGCCGTGATTGCCCAAATATTGATGATGAGCAGGGTGAGTAGTCGGAGATGGATTTTCATATTATGTTGGTTTGTTGATAGGTGATTATTCATTTGTCAGATTTGATTGATGATGAGGCTCAGATAGATCTGAGCGGCGCTGTCGAAGCCTCAAGAAATTCTTGTGAGACAGCTGCGGCAGTTTTATTAGCCTCATACATTGTTGCATTCACTACATTAAGCGACTCCACTACTTTATCGAAGGTTTGCCCTATGGCAGTGAAGGGGGAAGTTATCAGGTCTGCCACCTCCGACTTAGCCGCCAATAGAGTTGGCATTACCCCTTGGATATGAGGTAATGTCTCGGGCATATCTATTGAACCCGCTATATCAGGTATGGTAGTTTCCGGCAGCGGATGAGGCAGATTAATAGTGGTGGAGCCTCCCAAAGTCTTGGCTCTGTTTTTTTCATTCGAGACTTTGAGACTTCTTTTCCGGTTGGTATTGACAACGCCTGATACGGAAGCGAGTGTAGGGGGTGCTATGGCTGAGGCGACAGAGCCGGATGAGGTTGGTTCATCGGAATAGGCAGCAGCCATAAGTTCGGAAGAAGTAACCACAGCCACCTCGGCAGTTTTGGTAACCCCGGAGTCAGTCTCATTGGATGGTTGTACTGCTGAAGCAATGTTGATTCTGTTTTCCGGTTTTAAAGTCGGGAGGGTAGAGGTATGGTTCATAAAATGTAACCCTGCCGTGAGAAGCAGTGCCACACACGCGGCTGCACTTCCTGCCTTAACCCATATCCATTTCCTGCGACTACGTGAGGCAAGTTGTGAGATGTGGCTATCAAGACGGCTCTCAAGATCAGCCGGAACTTTTGCCTCAAGCGACACCAGCGCTGCTTGGGCATAGTTCTCGATAGCTGAGATTGACAGAAGCTCTTCAGCAAGTTGCTCGTCACCGATTGGCAAATCTCCGTTGCCGTATGCTTTCGAAACGTCAAGCAGCATTTCCAATTGCGCAGGTGGTATCGACCCCTCGAAATAGGAATCGATGAGCTGGTGCAACTGTTCGTTGGAATATGTTAAACTTTCTTTTATCATCAAATAGTCCCTTTCTTAATCCATCAGATTAATTTAATTTATACCTATGGTTAAATCCCCCCATAGGAATTTAACCCTTATGTCCATCCTTCAAGAAATTGGCAAACAGCTGCTTCAGTTTCTTACGTCCCCTTGATAGTAAAACCCTCACATTGTCGTCGGAAAGCCCTGTGACTTCTTGTATCTCATTGTTGGAGAGTCCGCTGACTGCACTCAACATCACTACTTTCCTTTGATTCTCGGGCAATGTGTGGAGCATTGCCGAGACTGCCTGAAGCTTCTCACGATTCTCCATGGTCTCGACCGGATTGGGGTTGAGGTCAGTCAAATCGGGAGGCGGTTCCGAGAAACGGTCGTGTAGACGCCGTCGCCTTGAGATGGCATTGACTGCGAGATTCCTTACCGTAGTTAAAGCATAAGCTTCAATATTGTCGATCTTTTCAATCTTAGAACGGTGTTCCCAAAGCTTGGTCATAGTCTCCTGCATACAATCTGCCGCGTCGCTCTCATCGCCGAGAATTGAGAGTGCGTAGGCAAAAAGGCGCTTATGGAGCGGCATTATGCGGATTCTGAACTGAGCTTCGTTCACGTTTGGTTATTCTTTTTATATAACGACACAAAAGGCGTGAAAATGTTACACTTTCTTCTTTTTTATTTTAAAAATTCTTGTTGAAAACCGTAATGGAACTTTTTAAAGTACTGCTACCATATTTTTCAGTAATGTAATTAAATGTTAAAATTTTTAAATTAATATTAGATTACGATGAACCATATGGTTTTTCTTAATGTTGTAATATCGGAACAAGAAACAAAAACAGTACTCGATTAGATGATTCCGCTTCCGAATGCTTTTAGTTTTTAGAAGTAGTTTTTTCTGAAGAAAGCCATTGTCATTTTGATTATTCTTTCCAGAAGTATAAATTTTAAAAATAGATTATATTATGAACACAGCCCCTCTTAGTGGTATTAAAGTAGTAGACTTCACAGAAGTCCAGTCAGGTCCTTCATGTACTCAAATGCTCGCGTGGCTCGGAGCAGACGTGATCAAAATCGAGCGTCCCGGTGTAGGTGACGCTACTCGTAAGGAACTTCAGTTCAATCCTGATCTTCCATCCTACTATTTCCTTCAGCTCAACTCCGACAAGAAGTCACTTGCACTTGATGCAAAGACCCCTGACGGCAAGGAAATCCTTACAAAGCTCATCAAGGAGTGTGATATATTCGTTGAGAACCTCCACCCGGGCGCAATGGATAAGTTAGGTTTCTCTTGGGAGGCTGTACATGCCCTTAACCCGAAGTGTATCTATGGTACCATCAAGGGTTTCCCGGTATCTTCCAAATATAAAGATCTTAAGGCTTATGAGCCTATCGCACAGGTGACGGCAGCCGCTGCTTCAACCACAGGTTGGTTTGACGGTGAATATAATATCCCGACCCAGAGTGGCGCAGCCCTCGGTGACTCCAACACTGGTATGCACCTTCTTATCGGTCTTCTCGCAGCTCTTCAGCAGCGTAACAATACAGGCGAAGGTTGCTACGTATATCAGTCAATGCACAATGCGTGCTTGAACCTCTGCCGTATCAAGACCCGTGACCAGCTCACACTCGACAAGATCGGTTATCTTACCCAGTTCCCGCAGTATCCTAACGGTAAGTTCGGTGACTGCGTTCCACGTGCCGGAAACATCGAGGGTGGCGGCGTGCTTGGTTGGACTTACAAGTGCAAGCCCGCAGGTGATATGGATTCAGCTGTTGATGCCAACAACTATGTATATGTAATCCTTCAGCGTGGTGAAAAGGACTTTGAACTCTTCTGCAAGGCTACCGGTTTTGAGGATTGGCTTACTAACCCCGACTTTAACACAGCTGACGCACGTGACCGTCACAAACAGGAGATTTACAAGCGTGTAGGTGAGTGGACTGCCGACAAGACCAAATTCGAGGTTACTGAGATACTTGGCAAGTATGGTGTGCCTGTTGGTCCGGTGCTCTCTACAAAGGAGATTATGACTGATGAGAGCCTTTACGACGGCAATACACTCGTTAGAATCAACCAGGGCGGTGAAATCGGTGAGTTTGTCACTGTAGGATGTCCTTTCACAATGTCTAACTTCCAGCCTACTTACGGACCGTGTCCTTCACTCGGTGGTAATACCGATGAGATCCTTAAGGGTCTGGGCTACACCGACGAGCAGATGGCAGAGTTTGCAAAGAACGGTACTACAAAACCTCTTGCTGACGGCAAGATGTAAAAAAACAGTATAGCTTTTGATTATGATTCCCCTTCCGAACATTCGGAAGGGGTTTTACAAAAACAGCTGATAAGATCCTTAAAATAAACAGAATACTAAATTATTAAGAAAAACACGATTATGAATACAGATAATTCAGCAGCCGCAGCCAAAGAAGCCCCGAAATTTCCGGAGCAGGTGACCGGCATGTATATACTTGCCGAATCATTGCGCCGTCTGGGCCTTATGAACGTCTACGGTCTTGTCGGAATCCCTGTAACAGAGGCAGCCTACGCCATGCAGAAGGTAGGCATGAACTTCTACGGTTTCCGTTTTGAGCAGCAGGCAGGTATGGCAGCAGCCACTTACGGATACCTCACGAAGAAACCGGGTGTATTGCTTACCGTTTCTTCTCTCGGTTTCCTCAACGGACTTACAGCCACTACCAACGCTACGGTAAACTGCTACCCGATGATTCAGATTTCCGGTGCAAGCGATCCTACAATGGTGGATATGAACGTAGGCACCTATGAACAGCTTGACCAGCTTAACACAGCTCGTCCTCTTGTTAAGGCAGCTTTCCGCTGCTCTTATGCCAAGGATATACCTTCAGCAGTGGCTCGTGCTTACAGAGCTGCCGTCAGCGGACGTCCCGGCGGCGTATATATTGATATGACTACTCCCGCTCTCGGTGAGGTTATGGATCGCGCTGAGGCTGAGAAACTTTTCTATACTCCGGTTGATCTTGCTTCTTCCGTCGCTCCTAATCAGGAGAGTGTAGACCGTGCGGTTGAGCTTCTTCTCTCTGCAAAGCGTCCTGCAATCCTTTTGGGTAAGGGTGCCGCTTATGCTCAGGTTGACGACAAGATCAAGACTCTGATCGAGACCTATAAGATTCCTTACCTTGCAATGTCAATGGCTAAGGGTCTGATGCCCGACAACGGTGAATACAGTGCCCTCAGCTGCCGTTCCGACATTATGGAGAAGGCTGATGTGGTTATGGTGATTGGTGCCCGCATCAACTGGATGCTTTCATTTGGTAAAGGCAAATGGAATCCGGAAGGCAAATTCATCCAGCTTGATGTTGAGCCTCAGGAAAT
>CAMWTL010000159.1 GCA_947177145.1 uncultured Porphyromonadaceae bacterium | reverse complement strand
CAAAGACTATACCCGCCGACCTTTACCAAGGACGTGCATTGGCTAAGGTAATGGCTCTCGTAGGAGCTATCAATGGTTTTGCTCCGGCGTCTGCTCCGGTCATAGGCGGTCTCGTGTCTCGATCAATCGGCTGGCAGGGTATTTTCTGGATTCTCTTCGGATTCAGTGCTTTGCTGTTAGTATTATCCATACCATTAAAAGAATCATTGCCTAAATCACGTAGGGTTACAGGACGTTTTGGAGCTGCATTCCATAATTATGCAGTGCTTGCCAAGAATCGTCATTTCGTCACCCATGTGCTGCTGAAAGGAGCTGCATTAGGTGTCCTCTTCGCCTACATCTCCTCCGCACCCTTCATTATCCAGTCGCATTATGGCTATAGCCAATTGCAGTTTGGTCTCTTTATGGGAGTCAACGCACTCTTTGTGGCAGGAGGAGCCACAATGGCACTCCGCTTCAAACCCCTCAAAAAAGCTGCCGTCTATGCAGCTTGGGGTCTGACCCTTACCATCGCTGCTCAGTTCATATGTTTCTACACCGTAGACAGCGTTTGGATATACGATGCGTTAAACCTCCCGATGCTCATTTGCCTCGGTATGTTATTCACAGTAGGCAACACCTTGGCAATGAATGAGGGACGTGAATGTGCCGGTGATGCTTCCGCCTTCATCGGACTTGCCGGCTACGTCTTCGGAGCCGCCGTAAGTCCTCTCGTCGGACTCGGCGACATCCTCCACTCCACCCCGATATGCATGGCAATACTCACACTCATCACCCTCGTAGCCGCCCACCTCTCCCGTGAGCTGACCCCCGATCTGATGAGCTCTCCCCACCCCCAAGCAAATAATCATCAGCAAAACAAGTAATCACCAAAAGAACCTGCCCCAAGAGCATAAGAAATCATCAAAATAGATAAGGATTATCAAAAAAGATAAAAACTATCAAAAAATAAGAAGCTGAAAAAAATAAGAAGCTGAAAAAAAGATAAGGATTATCAAAAATAGCATAAGCGAAATGAGCCAAAGGCAGCCATTGCCTTTGGCTCATTTTCATTTCTCATTCTGCGGCAGCCGATCCTCTCATCCTGCGCCCTCTTCCCTTCCTGCGCCAGCCGGTTTGTCGTAAGGTGAAAAAAGTTTGTCTCCGGGTGAAAAAATCGCCTCCGAGTAAAAAAATTTTCCCCAGATGCAAACCCCACCTCCTCTAATCTTAACGCTTCTATAAATATGTAACGAAATGTTAAATAGCGCCACTAAACTGTAACAAATCTCGCCCTATCACGTCTCTCTAATACATATCTAACTAACTAAAAACTTAACCCAAAGCAACCCGTCACCCATTAAGATGGAAAATTTCAAACAAAAACTGTTAGCACTCTGCACGTTCCTCACCCTGTTTCTCACCGCCGCCGCTGCTCCTTACGCAGTGAAAGGCGAGATAGCCGATTCCATCGGCAATCCCGAGAGCTTCGCCACCATCCGCATCTACACTCTCACAGATACCGTCAAACCTCTTTTAGGCAGCGTAGCCGGTGAAGACGGTAAATTCCTTATCGACATCACCAAACCCGGTGATTATAAGGTAAACATCACATCTTTCGGTAAACAAGATTTCAATAAAAACGTATCTCTCACAACCTCCGCACCGGTAGCCGACCTCGGCTCCATTATCCTCGGCAACACCACTGAGCAGTTGGCAGAGGTAGTAGTTACCGGTCAGCGTCCCCTAATCTCCAAGGAGATTGACCGCATCGGCTACGACGTGCAAGCTGACAACGACTCCAAGACATCTCAGCTCGATGAGATACTGAAAAAAGTGCCCCTCGTCAGCGTAGATCCCGATGGCACAATCAAAGTGAAAGGTTCCACCGACTTCAAGATCTACAAAAACGGTCGTCCCAACAACTCCTTCTCACGAAATGCCAAGGAAATTTTCAAGGCACTCCCCGCCTCGATGATAAAGAAAATCGAGGTAATCACCGACCCCGGTTCGCGTGAGGATGCCGAAGGCACATCTGCCATACTTAACATCGTGACTATGGACAATACCGTTGTCAAGGGCATAATGGGCAACATCGGTCTCAGCTACAGCAAAAACGAAAACTATCCGAGTCCGAACATTTGGCTCAATTCGCAGATCGACAAGTTCAACCTCTCCCTTTATGGCGGCTTCAGCGGAATGTCACGCCGATCAAATAAATCCTCCTCTGAATCCTTCTCGAAATACGAGGATTCAGGCAACGAACTCACAACCACCAACGAATCAACCTCTGAGGGCCACATTCTCTTCACAGGTATAGACATGAGCTTCGAACTTGACACCCTCAATCTCTTCACAGCCGAATTCGGAGGCTATTGGTATAAGCTCACTTATGAATCAACCGGCAAGAACATTATGAGGGCACCCAACGGCTCGACCCTCTATTCTTACTCCATAAAGCAGTCTCCCTCCCCTAACAGCTACGCCGACTTCAACGGTGGCTTCAACTATCAGCGCTCCACAAGGAAGAAAGGTGAGGCAATCACCCTCTCCTACCTCATCTCCACCACCGACCAGAAGCAGCACTCCATCTCCCGATATGAGGATGAAGATAATATGCCTGTCCCCTATACCGGCACCGACAATGACTTCCATCTCAACTTCGTCGAACAGACAGGGCAGATTGACTGGACTCGTCCTATCAACGACAACCATAAATTTGACCTCGGTTCAAAATACATCAATCGTCGCAACCACTCCATCAACGACCAGGAATACTTCGATTATCAGAAGTTACACTCCAACTTCCTCCACACCACCCAGGTACTCGCATTCTATTTCGACTACCGTCTGAAGTACAAGAAATTCGGGGCACGTGCCGGTATGCGCTACGAATACTCACATTTAGGTGCCAAATACCGCGACGGGTCGGCAGATCCATTCTCCAGCTCGCTTAACGACTGGGTGCCCAATGCTGCTGTCTCATACGACATCAATGACGCCAACACAATCAAGCTCTCCTACTCCACACGCATCAACCGACCCGGCATCAGCCAGCTCAACCCCGCTGTGGTCAGCACCCCCAACTCCATATCATCAGGTAATCCCGACCTTGGTTCCTCCCGCTATCAATCGTTGAGTCTCAACTACTCCCTTATGACCGGGAAACTGAACCTCGATTGGAATGTCAACTACAGCTTCACCAACAATGCTGTTATCTCGGTGCGTGAACTTCTCCCCGGCGACATAACAAAATCGAGCTATGCCAACGCAGGACGCAACCGCAACTTCTACACCAACGTATGGATGCAATGGAATGTGACACGTAAGACCCAGCTCATGCTCAACGTCAGCACCTACCACCAGAATTCCTCCAACACCTCCCTGAATGTGAAAGAAAAAGGCTGGGGCTTCAACACTTATTTCCGGGTGCGCCAACAGCTGCCATACGACTTCAACATTTCGGGCATGTTGGCGATATACCAATCAGCACCGAGCCTCTACTACTATACACCCTTCAGCTTCCAAAACTCCGCCTACTACACCATCGAATTAACGAAGTCGTTCCTCAAGGAGAAGCGTCTTTCCCTCTCGGCACGCATCAGCAACCCCTTCATGAAAGATCCGACTGTCTACATCTCCGAGCCGCGTAATGCCGGCTACACCGGCTACTCGCGCAGCTACAACTACAACTCCTCCAACCGTTTTAGCTTCTCCATCAGCTACCGATTCGGCTCCCTCAACGCCACCGTAAAGAAGACAGCCAAATCCATCTCCAACGACGACCTCGAAGGCCGCAAAAACTAACACAGAATCTCATACTGTAGTATCTACACGCAGTCTCTTTCAAAACACAAAAACAAATTGGATGTGCGAGAATCAAGTTTAGATTCTCGCACATCCAATTCAACTTCTTATCCTGATATTACTTTATATCCTGATATTATGGCTCTACTTACTCTGTAGACATTCCGTTAATGGTCAATTCCCGGACCACTAACGTTCAGATAATCTTATGCATTAATGAATTCTGAAACACTCATTAATGGAATATCCGAAAATGGAAAATCTTTGGCATTTCGAGTCAAGATTACATCACATTTCATACTCTTAGCCGATTGATACTGCAACATATCTTCGAAATCCGGACAGTCTGCTTTTATAGCCTTTTCAATCTGATGTTTGTCATTGGGAATTATCTCAAATAATTCCAACATTAGTTGTAAGTTTGATCTTAATACTGCTTTAGAACACTTGCGCATAATATAGGCAGCATTTGCAACTGTCAGATAACTGATGTAGAGATCATAATCCTCACTGTGACTGATCAATTCCCTGATTTCTGATTTGTATTCTTCTCTAATTAAGAAATCGAGAACGATATTGGTGTCCAGAAATATCTTTTTCATTTGCTAAGAAGATATTTCGTTCTCGGATCTTCCATATCAACCATATCCAAGGATAGACTACCGGCCAATTTATCGAAAGCTTTTAGCCTCTTGTCAACTTTAGAAGAAACTACTTTCACACCATTTTTATCTATTTTTGTATGATTAACATTATGATTTCTTTTCCTGACTGGCGTTATTGAAGCTCCGTCAAAAGCTTTAAGAATTTTTTCTATTAGATGATAGTCTTCTGGTGATTGCAGAACAAGTGTATATTCCATAAAAACCTCCTTTTTTCTTTTCAAACGCAAATATAGATAAAAATCCTGAGATTTTTGCACTGGCAGGATAAAGAATTCTTTTTTAGAGGAAAAGTGGTAGCCGGCTGCCAGCTCCACATCTTCGTCCGACCCGAAATACTCGAAAGAGTTTCTCCTTACATAGTTTACCTTATCCCCTTCTTCTTCATAACCTCCACAGAGACTGGGACTATCTTATTTTTTTCTGCCGACTCTAATTGTCAAGCTCCTTGTGGGAAATCTTGTGAATCCTGCAGAACTTCTCCATACTTGTCCCATGGGGCTCTCCCTCACTCTGGTAATGGAACCAGAACGTTTCAACTTTTATCTCCATTACAAAACTATCATCTCAACAGGAATATAATGTTCCGCTACTATATTATAAATTTTTTTAATCAATCAAAGGAAAAAGCAATCCGACAAGGTTGCCACCCGGCAATTCTTAGACAAATACTGTGGAGCATGGAAAGGAGAAGCCTCAGCAGAAGAAATCATCAATGCAATCCGCACCGATCGGCTCCCCAAAGAAACAATATCACTTAATCAATGACGAAATCTTATGGAGAGGCAATCTCCAAATCACCTTCAGTAACACTCTACACAGCTCACTAATTAACCTTAATGTTAAACAGACCATCTGTAAAAATTGCCCTCATACTTGAAAAGGGTTCAGGATTGCCAAAAAATATAATAAATTATAATCAGTCAACTCCTACTCCACAACTTAGTTTTCTCAAAAGAATAAAAGGACTCAAGACACCTTTTACTGAAAATTTGGTATTTACAGTAAAAACAACTAATTTTGTCAATACAAAAGTGCCGGTACTGATTTTAGTCTCAATATCCGCACTATAAAAGGACTAAGAGGTCAGGTTTAATGCCTGACCTCGCTTTTTTAAGTTAATCCTAATTCTCTCTGCCACAGCAAACCATTCAACAGGCAAACACCAATAATCCTCATTCTTCTATACTAATCTCTACCCTTTCTATACAAATCTCTTTCTAAGACATACGACCCACTACCTCGCACAGATACTGAATTTTATAGATAGGCTATCCCCAAATCACCTATACGCAGCCTCTTCCAAAAACACAAAAAATAAATTGGATGCGCGAAAACCAGTCTTACATTCTCGCACACCCAATTTAACTCTATCTTCTCTGTCCTGATATTATGCCTCCACTTAATCTGTGACTAACTCTACTCGACAGGATTATACTCTTTGGTAAAAGTAAGCGTACTCTTCGACCCGCCAGAAACCCTGCACCTCGTCCGACGATGCTCAAACTTCGACCCCTTCACATATCCATCTGAAACCCTCCTATACCCGCAATCAGACAGATTCTTCGAAATCGAAGTCTGCTTCTCCTTCGTAATAACCTTAACCATCGGATACCTTCTACCCTCAGTCTCCTCTACCTTAAACTCAACCTTTGATCCATCCGGAAAAGAAAAAACCTGAAATCCATCCTCTTCCGGTCCTTCCGAAAGATTATAATACTCACAAATACCCTTCATCTTCTCCCCTCTCGGCTGCTCCATTAACAAAAGACCAATATTAACTGGATTTACTTTAGCCACAGTCTGCGCAAAAGCACCAGCAGACAAAAATAAAAGAGACACTAAAATAAACAGAAAACGCCTCATATTAAATTTATTATTTTTCAATCTCTGGAAAACAAATCACGTGTGTATACCTTATCACGCACATCAGCAAGTTCCGGAGCAGTACGGTTAGCCAAGATAGCCTGTGAACGCCTCTTAAATTCATCAAGGTCATTCACCACTCTCGACCCGAAGAACGTCGTGCCATCCTCCAACG
>CAMWTL010000158.1 GCA_947177145.1 uncultured Porphyromonadaceae bacterium | reverse complement strand
ACACGTTGCTGGTTAAGCCACAATTCTTTCGCTGTTACTTTAATTGTGTTCTCGTTTGGATAAGAGTAATGTGCGGAATATGAAGTAAGGACGTTAGGGCTATTTAATGTGCAGTTCCATGAAATAATTCTCCCATAACCATCATACTCAAAAGTTTGGTTATTGCCACTTGTATCCAATGATTTAATAGAGGATGGTTGCATAAAGATATGATAGTGTGGTTCTTCATTACTTGAGCAAGAGGCAATAATGAAGAGGATGAAGATAGGAATGGATAACTGTTTCATTGTTACGCTTTTTCTTTTTTTGCTATAACGTGAAAATCTTATAAATATTGTCATAAAATAGCAAAGCGGTTTCCAAAGTGGGAGCCGCCCAAAGCGAGAGGGTCGTTCAATCCGAGTGGATATTTATACCGGCTATATTGGTAATGCTGTTATTGCAAAAATGAGGTATGAGTAATTTGGGGATTGGAGGGGGTTGGGTAAACCTTAAATTGTGGTTGGGTGTTAGAATTTTAGTAATTACATTCATTAACTTTGAAAACATTAACTTAAAAGACAAGACTATGAAAAAATTTTTACTGTGTGCCTTTGCGGCTGCTATTTCTATTGGTGCTTCTGCCGAGACTATGCGTCTGTCATCCATTACGGATGTTGCTTCTTGGGGCGGCACAGATGACGTTACGAAGTTGGAGTATGATTCAGAGGGGAGATTGGTAAAGGCATCTGATGATGAGAGCGTTTGCACAATTGATTACTCTTCTTTGGGTGAGAAAAAGATCGGTTTGACTTATGTGGATGTGTCTGACAATGACGTAACTGTCTTTGAGCTGGTTCTTAATGACGACGGTTTGGTTGAGTCGGCAAAGGAATATTTCCAAGGTATTATGATAGCTTCCTATACGTTTGGCTATGAAGACGGTTATCTTGTAAACTATAAGGATATCAGAGGTAAGCAGACAGAGGAAACGAGACTCACTTATGATAATGGCGTGATAATGCGTCAGGATTATATAGACGGGGAGAGTGCGAAAGATAACAGCAGTAAGATATTCGAGTATGACGGGGTTTTGAATACGGGTAATCTTATGTTATTTGACGAATTGTTTGGGGTTGACCTGGATGAGATGGAGTATGTTGCTATGGCAGGATTTATGGGTAAGGCTCCTGCTCAACTTCCGGTGAAGTACACTGAGATTGAGGATAATGAATCGGAGTATGGATCATTTACGTGGACTTTGGATGCAGACGGGTATCCGGTTAAGTTGGAAAGCAGATATGACCGTGAGACAGATGTCACTGTATTCGCTTGGGAAGCGGATAATGCGGCAGTGGGAACTGTCTTGATGGATAAGGATATGCAACCGGAGTATTATTCCATAGATGGGCATAAAGCCACATCAGATAGTAAGGGTATCGTAATTGAGCGTTGTGCCAACGGCATCGTGCGCAAATACATTAATATGTAAATTGTTTAGATATTTGGTGGCGGCTTCGGCAAAATTATAATTCAGAATCTAAAGACATTGAAAAGACGGATTATTCACCATAATCCGTCTTTTCAATGTCTTTAGGGTTTTGTTTGTTTAGCCGAGGAGAACGTCGAGAATCATCATGAGGAGGAAGCCGATGGCAAAACCGATTGTACCCATATTGGAGTGGGTGCCTTCTTGGGTTTCAGGTATCAGTTCTTCGACTACCACGTACATCATTGCTCCCGCTGCGAAGGCAAGGAGATAGGGGAGAATGGGAACGATGAAGGAGGCAAGCAGGATGGTAAGGATTGCACCGATGGGCTCGACCACACCGCTGAGTGTGCCCATAAGGAAAGATTTACCCTTTGAGTTTCCAGCACTTCGTAAGGGCATCGAGACAATGGCTCCCTCAGGGAAATTCTGAATGGCTATGCCTACTGACAGTGCAATAGCACCTGCCATAGTGAGATAGGAACTGTGGTCGAGGGCTGCTGCAAGTGCTACACCTACTGCCATTCCCTCCGGGAGATTGTGGAGGGTTACGGCAAAGACGAGTTTGGTTGTTTTGGAGAGGTGAGATTTAGGTCCTTCGCTTGCGTCGCTGTCAATGTGCTGGTGAGGAATTATGACATCAAGGAACAGTAGGAAGAGTATGCCGACAAGGAAACCTACTGTGGCAGGCACAACACTCATAATGCCCTCTTTGCCGGTCATTTCGATTGAGGGAATTAGGAGCGACCATACGGAAGCTGCCACCATCACTCCGGCGGCGAAGCCTGTGAGGGTTTTCTGTAACAATGCCGCCATGCTTTTCTTCATAAGGAAGACGCACGCAGCTCCGAGAGTTGTCCCTAAAAAGGGGAGTAGTATACCTATAGTTAATCCGTTCATATCTTTACAACACAGTTTTTCTCGATGTTGTTTTGCTCATAACAATGCAATAATTGTCAGGAAAAAACATAAGTATACTTACATATCCTCCATTGAGAGGCAGCGGTAGGTATAGGTAAAGGTGGTAAGATGCTTATTGAGCTGGAAGAAATGTTTGATTTTATCTTCGAGCAGAGAGGCTTTGTAGCGTTCTCGACGGCGTTTCACTTCGATGAAGTCTAACTTTTTCTCAAAGTCTTCAGCTGTGACAATATCAATTTCATTGCCTCCTTTCCTGTCCCACCACCCTCCGATACGAGTAAATTCCTCACCTTCAGCCAATAGTTCTCTAAAATATCTCTCCAACATATAGCCGGAGAAGGTGTCATAATCACGGAAAATCACCTCCTTAAGCTTTTTGTAAGCTCCTATTTCAAGCATAAAACCAAATTTATAGATGAAACGGAACCAGAAGGTGAGGAAGTTATCTTTAAAAGTGTAGCATACGCTTTTGTTTGAGGTTTTCTCATAAATTGGCTGACGTTTTGAAATAAGTTCATAGTCATCTTCCAATTTAGTAAGATAGCCACCAATCTCCTTTCCTATTTTGTCTTCTATTTCGTTGCGTGTGGTGTGACCGGCGGCAATTGCAGAGAGGATAGAGAAATACGTGCCATATTCTTTTCCAAATTCGCCTATGAGCATAACCTTTCCTTCGTCGAGAAATGTAGAGCCATCACGAATCATATAATCTACCATATCCTTCATAGTAAAGATCTCATTGTCGATGAACAGTTCTACGTATTTCGCTACTCCTCCTGTGAAAGAATATAGTGCAAGAAGATCCTCTTTTGTATATTGTGGATGATAGTATGAGAGGATTTCTTTCAGAACTGTAGGCGAAAAATTAGATAGCTTAATAAATCTTGTTTCCCTTTGATATAGGGGTTGTTTACTGTCTCTGAAAATTTCGTTCATCAGTGAATTGACGGAACCACCCACAATGAGGTTTATTTTGCTTTGTTCCTTATTGAGGTCCCATATCCGTTGCATATCGCTAAAGATAGAGGGATTCACAAATTTAAAATCTTGAAACTCATCAATGAATACTGTCAGAGATTGTGTTTTCGAGAGTTTCATAAGATATTCAAATATCTCACTGAAAGTGTCGGGTTGTCCTAATATAGGTATACCGAGTTTTGATTCAATCTCATGGAGAAACCCATTGCATAGGTCCTTTTCCGATTTTCGTGACACGAAAAGATACACGATGGTCTGTTCCTCATAGGCTTTAAATACCAATGTGGTCTTGCCAATTCTTCGGCGACCTGTAAGCACTGTAAATTGAGCGTGCGTATCAGCTTTTTGCTTAATCTCCCTTAATAGAGCAATTTCCTTCTCTCTGTCGAAAAATTTCATATGCGGTGAAAAATGTGGGTAATGGAAGCGAAGTATTTAGATTCGAAACAGCCAGTTCCGAAACAATTGTTTCCGAAATGGCTGTTTCGAATATGCAAAATTACAGTAAATTCTGTTTCAAAACAAAATTTATACACAAATTCAAAGCCCTTAGACAGAAGAACAGGATTTATACTGAATACTATTGGTAACTGTTGAGCTTTCAAATAAAGATTTTATTAGAGGGTGCAGGAAATCTTCTGGACGGGTAGTATTATGTCAGGATTCTTTGAAGAGGGATTTGAGGGAGCCGAGGGAGGAGAGGACTGAGGAGGCTTCGTAAGGCATGAAGACTGTCTTGCTATCCTTGCCGGTGGTCATATCCTTCAAAGTTTCGATATATTTCATTGCCAACATATAGGTGGCAGGATCTGTCTTGGTAGCTGCCACAGCCGCTGCTACACGTCGAATTGCTTCTGCTTCGGCTTCAGCATTAAGAATTATGGCTCGTGCCTCACCCTCAGCCCGAAGTATCTCAGCTTGTTTGATAGCTTCAGCTTGGTTGATTTTAGAAGTTCGTTCTCCCTCCGAGCGCAAAATGACGGATTGCTTCTCACCCTCGGCATTCAGAATCTCGGCGCGACGGTTGCGCTCTGCCTGCATCTGCTTCTCCATTGCGATGCGCACACTCTCAGGAGGAGTGATGTCTTGCAGCTCAACACGATTTACCTTCACTCCCCATTTGTTGGTGGCATCATCGAGGATATTTTGTAGTCGTGAATTGATTGTGTCGCGTGATGATAGGGTCTCGTCAAGCTCCAGTTCGCCAATCACGTTACGCAAAGATGTCTGGGTGAGTTTTTCGATTGCATTTGGAAGATTATCAATCTCGTATACAGCCTTCTTAGGATCTGTAATCTGAAAATATATCAGTGCGTTGATTTCCGTTGTGACGTTATCGCGAGTGATAACTTGTTGTGAAGGGAAGTCATAGACTTGTTCGCGAAGGTCGATAACAGAGGTGGCGGTCATCCTTACTACAGTCTGATTACCGATAGTATTCTCAATGCGTCGCGTATAAATAGTTTTGGGACGGTCAATAAAGGGCACTATGAAATTAAGTCCGGGTCCCAATACGCTGTGGAAACGTCCAAGTCGTTCAATGACTCTGGTCTCCGATTGCGGAACAACCTTTACACCTGCCATTATTATCACTATGGCAAGGATCACAAGTAACACTGCTAATACGATTCCTACGATATTCATATGAGATATGGATTAAAAGAAGTTAAGTTTGATGTTAGAGCAAGCGTTGAATTGCTCTCGGCTATTTATAGAATCACACTCTCACACGCTTCACGTGAAGAATTATACTGTCATATGAGGTGACCACGACCTCTTCACCCCGTTCGATTACTCCTGAGCGCAGGGGAGCACTGACTTGCCAACTGTCACCGTCAATTCGCACTCGTCCAAGTCGGTCAGGATAGATGGATTCGGTTACTACGGCATGGCGTCCTAAAAGGGCTTCCATACCTGTACGGTCGTCACGGTTGGCTCTTCTGCTTGTGGTATTATGCCATCGTTTTAAGACAGGAACGACTACTGTGAATGCCACAACGGATATCACGGCAACCATAACGATTTGCCATGTTATATTAAAGCCAAAAATAGCTGCCAACAAGCCTGCCAAACATCCTATAGCCAGACATAGGGTCCACATCATTTGTGAAAGCACTTCAACGATTACGAGAAGGACAGCTATAATCAGCCAAATTATCCAAGTTTCCATGATATATTTACAAAAAGAGGAGGTTTGTTTCAACTTTGTAAAGATACTCATTTTTCTTCACATGTGCAAATCTAAAGCTACTTTCAAATCTCTCTCAAATTTAATTATAAATAATATTGAAATGGAAAAATTTCTATCTCCTTATTAAGATTCCTTTCATCCATTGAGTCTCATTATGGGTATGATAGATAAGTTGTTTTTCTTCCTCTGTGCATCCAATCAATATTTTAATTTCAGAATCACGTTTCAAAATATCAACGATACACATTATAGCGTCTACTTTCTTTTCACCGGTTCCAACCCACACGTCAATCCCCTCATTATCCATTGACGCTGTGTATTTCAAGTATCCGTAATCTACCTTATATAGAAAATTTGAAAACTTCGGATGCACCGTCCCTTTAGGTCTGTCGATGATTATTTCCGAGTTATTAACTAAGGTATCTAACATTTTCCAAAATTCACTATTAAATTCATTCAGGTGCATACTTCTTGGATTTTTGTATTATTTCTTTACAACACCTTTTTTCTAAATGTGGTTTTGTTTCGAACAGGGCAATCTCTCTTAATAGGGCAATTTACTTCTCTCTGTCGAAAAATTTCATATGCGGTTTTACAGTAAATTCTATTTCAAAATAAATTTATGATTGAAAAATTATGGTTGAGCTGTAACATTTGAAAAAGATTCTGTGTCTATATTAGGTAAGCTTTTCTTAACCTATCTTTTTGTTTTTGAATTATGAAAAATCGATTAATAAAGTCGAGTGCTGCTATGTTGGCGGTAAGTTTAGGATTCATAAGTATGGATCTATTAGCTGCCAGTACGGATTTATCAGCTATCAGCATGGATCTATCAGATGCCGTTGCTTATAATGACACTCTTTTGGCTGCCAAAGATTCTATTGTGGCTGATTTTGATGAACTGGTGAAGATAATAGAGGATACGCATCCGGATCCGTATATGAATTTTGGAGGTAGGGTATTTTTCCATAAGAAGGCGAATGATGTCAGGCAGGAACTTATGAATGATTCAAATGTCAATGTCAC
>CAMWTL010000157.1 GCA_947177145.1 uncultured Porphyromonadaceae bacterium | reverse complement strand
TATCTAATCCAATGGCAAAGATAGCTCAAAAAAAGATAAATGGAAAATTTATTTGGTATTATTGCTAAATTCATCTTGTATAAACTTTACGGAGGTGGGGGAATATGAAAAAAGTATTAACTTTGTGTCGGATAACTGTCATCCGGCGGGTGTAAGCCAAATACTATTTGGTTGATGGTTTTAAGATGCTACATAGTTAGGATCATAATAAGTCAGATGTTTTAATAATATTCATATGATTCATAAATAGAAGGCAATGCGGAAGTTGATCATAATAAATTTGGTGTTTTTAGTGATTGTAGGGGTATTCTCTTGCGATCGCAACCGTAATGCCAGCGTCCTCCCGGGCAGAGATACCGGATTTTTCGGCAGCCTTAGAGATAGATTGTTCAGTGATGGCTATGACGAGCGGCTGCTAAGGGCAGAGGAGGTTATGGACGGTGACTACGTGTTGGCATTGGCTATGCTCGATTCGGTGGATGTGAGCCTACTACGTAGTAATGGTGACAAAGCTTTGTATGCCATGCTCTACACGATGGCTTTAGACAAGAACCACTGTAATCCGACCGATGATTCGTTAATATCGGTGGCAACCGATTGGTTTACCAAAAAAAGCGACCGGGAAAGAGCTGTGATCTCCCATTATTATCAAGGCCGTGTGCGTTATCATAATGCTAACTATCCGTTGACTCTTATCAGCTTTTTCACATCGAAGGAAATGGCGGAAAGCGATAGCATGTATTTCTGGGCAGGGATGTCATGCCGTGGCATAGCTGACATTTACAATAAGACCTACAATTATGCCGAGCAGGTGGCATATGCGGAAAAGGAGTATGAATATATAAAGAGGAGTGGTAAGCAGCCGTATTTGAACTATGCTCTTCTTGATTTGGCTTGGAGTTACAATAACTCTACTAACGACAGTGCAGCCTATGTGTTGATTGAGCAGATGACTGATTCTGCAAAGAAGTATAAGGATAGCTATTTGTTATATTGTGCAATCGAGCTTAAGGCTTTCGAGTTTATTATGCAAGACCGATATGACGAGGCGCTTCCATTGCTGACTGACATATGTGTAAGTGAATATGCAGAACCCATTGATTCATTGTACTTAAGTTACGCTTTGGCGCATACCGGGGCAATGGACACGGCTGTTCAGATGCTTGAGGTCATATCTTATGATCCATCTCACTGGAAAGGAACAATAAGATATGAAATACATAAGCGAAAAGGGGAGTATACAAAAGCTCTTCAGGAAATGGAGCGTTTGGATTTGGTGAAGGACAGTCTGCTCAGAAAGGCACTTGGCTATAATCTTACAAGTTCGGTTGTTGACCATTACACTGTCACTAAGAAGTTGGCTGAATCAGAGCTTAGATCATCTCGAAAATCAGTATGGCTTGTAATTTTGGGAGGTGTCATCGTGTTAGGTGTCATCTGCTACGTGACAGCCCGTATTGTCAGGAAGCAGAAATCGGAGCTTGACAGGAAGACGATGTTGGTGGAGCAGCTCCGGGAAATGGTGAGCCGGGCTGATAAGGATTCGTCTAAAAGCTCAGAGCTGATAAAGATTCTTATGGATTCAAGATATGAGCTGCTCCGGGAATTCAGTTCCATCATGCAGCAAAGCAAGGATGAGTCAATGGCACAGCGAAGAATTGCCGAATCTGTCACTGTGTTCATAAAAGAATTGTCACAGGGTGGTGAAAAGATAAAGGAATTAGAGCATCAAGTGGATGTTGTCTATGACAATCTGTTTTCTGACTTCCGCAGAGACCTGCCGGATCTGAAGGATGCAGATTATCGTCTTTACCTATTTTCAATCCTTGGTTTCAAGAGCGGCAGCGTGACGTTGTTCCTGAATGTGGATAATGTCACGTCTGTCTACGACCGTAAGCGTCGCTTGAAAGATAAGATAAAGGAGCTGGATGAGACTAAGAGGAGTCGGTATATGAGGTTCTTATACTGAACGGGTCATATAAATTTGTGAAATATTTCTATAAAATGTAACATTTACATTCAGAAATGTAACATTACGGTATAACATAGGGGCAATCGTCTGGAAATTTATGATTTTAAATCATCTGATAATTAAGACTTTATAAATAAAACCAAATAATTTTTCCGGCTATGAGGGGAATGGGTTGAGAATAAGGGGGATAGAAAATCGGGAAAACCAAACGAAAAAAGCCGGATTTTTTGCAATGCGTCCAAAAGGGTTATAATTTTGCGGTCAGAAAAACCAACTTAAACCCAAAAGAAATGAAACATTAACTTTTAGAATGAGTTTAAACAGCTTCATATAATTAATAATTGTGATTTATGAAAAGAATAATTTTTTTCTTGATGATTTCAATTGCATTGTTATCGTGCAATAGGAAACTCAGTGAGGGTAATAGTACACAGATGCCTCACACTGTAGAGATAACCGGCTTTGACGACGAAAACACTGTTCCTATCAGTTCATTAATTTCGGGGTTTAGGGGTGTTCAACTTGAAAGCACTCCCAAATGTATGCTCTCCGGTGTTCAGAAAATAGAGGTTATAGACTCCCTGATATTGGTTTCTGATATGAACAAGGTGGCAGCTTTCACACGTGACGGGAAATTTTCTCATACCTATGGAAAATCGGGGAATGCTGAGAATGAATACTTGGCGTTGGGGACATTCATGCAGACACCTACGGGGGAGATTGCCCTCATAGACACGGCGACAGGGAAAATATTATTATTCACGTTAAGTGGCAAGTTCATTTCATCGAAGAAATTCTCCGATAACTCCTTCAGTAGGGTGCAGGATGGCTGTTACGTTGATAAGGATAAGCTTTTCCTAAGTCTGTCAGTCTACAATAATCAGAATTCTGTTTACGGTTATTTCGATATGGAGGATGGCTCATTCACCGATATTGCCAATGTATATATGCAGACCGACAATGTGATGCAGTATATAGGCAAACATCCGTATTGTAAATTTGGAGACGACATTCATTGGGTAATGCCTTTCAGTCCTGTAATAAGCAGTCTGAACCCTGATGGCAATACTTATGAGTTTAAGACCTCGAAAAAGATTTGGGGTAAGACTGAACTTGAGCAGGTAAAAGACTTCTCGATTATGACCTATGCCAAGGCAATGGAAGAAGGAGTGTTTATGGGTTTCACGGATATTTTTGAGACAGAAAACTACTTGTGGCTTCCGTGTACGAATTTATATTGCACGGTGGTTGATAAAGCCTCCAATACCTGTAAGAATATTTCCATTCAGAATTCAATTTCCTGCACTGAATTTCCGTTGTTTTCTATCGCCACTATATCTAACAATCAGTTGATATGTGCCTTCCCAATGACGACTCTTCTATCCGGTTTTACAATCGGTGAAACAGCTGATAAGAATCTACTAAAACTAAAAGAACTCCTGTCAAATGTCGATAATAACGGCAATCCCATACTCCTATTCTACGAGTTGAAGTGAAAGCTCTGAGCTAGTCTAATTATTTTATTAAAAAGGTAATGCATATTTACATGTGCCTGTTAACTGAAAACTAATAACTGGTAAAAAGTCGAAGCTGTGCCGTGAAATCACTTCGCGGCACAGCCTCTTTCAGGATAGGAATCTTCTCAGTCTGTAAGTTCTGAAGGTAGTATGGGCATCGCGCCTTTCTTTGTGCAGACGAATGCTGAGGTCTGCACTGCCTTTGAGTGAGCCTCCTCAACGGATTTGCCTTTGAGGATTGAGGCGATGAAGGCTGCTGTGAAGGAGTCGCCCGCGCCAACTGTGTCGGCTACCTCTACTGTGGGAGTGGGCTGGAAGGATACCTTACCGGGAGTGAACACGTAGCTGCCGTTCACACCGCAGGTGAGGATGAGCATCTTCAAATTATATTTACCGAGAAGGATCCAGCATTTATCCTGAAGGTCGATTCCGGGATAGCCGAAGAGACGGCTTATGATTACAAGTTCCTCATCGTTGATCTTGAGCACGTTGCAACGCTCCATAGAGTTGGTAAGAATCTCCTTTGTATAGAAGCCCTGACGGAGGTTGATGTCAAACACCACGAGATTGTCGGGATCTTTGGGCATAGCGTCAAGGAATTTGTTGATGGTCTCGCGTGAAACCACGTTGCGCTGTGCGAGAGAGCCGAAGCAGATGGCTTTGGTCTTCTTGGCGAGAGCTTCGATGTCTTCAGTAAAGGGGATATTGTCCCAAGCCACGTTTTCCTTGATGTCATACTGAGGGATACCGTTGTCGTCGAGTTCCACCTGCACTGTACCTGTTGCGTAGGGCACTTTCGGAAGCTTGTGGGTAAGTCCCTTAGAGGTGAAGTTATCCTCAATCTCTTTGCCGAGAGCGTCGTCGCCTACTGCGCTGATTACACAGCTGGGAAGACCAAACTGAGATACATGGTATGCGAAGTTGGCAGGTGCACCACCGATTTTCTTACCTTCGGGGAGGACATCCCAAAGAGCCTCGCCCATGCCGATTACTACTTTTTCTGACATAATGATGTTTTATTGTTTTTCTGTTTATTATTTCTAAAGTTAACCTTACGCTCTCTTAATCTGGGTCATGAAGTAGAGGAGGTAAATCACTCCGATAGCCATTACACCCACTGCGCCTGCCACGCCCATACCTGCCTGTGCAAAGCCCATGCAGAGAGGAAAGACTGTGCCGCCGAAAAGACCCATGATCATAAGACCGGAAACTTCGTTCTTCTCATTGGGCTGACGGTTGAGAGCCTGCGCGAACACGATTGAGAATACGTTGGAGTTGCCAAAGCCGATAAGAGCCACACCTGCTAACACGAGGAATTGTGAGGAGGCGATAAAGAGGAAGATCACACCGATAATCATGCTGAGCACACTGATTCCGAAGAAGGTCTTGGCAGCCATACGGGCAAGGATGTAGGAGCCGAGGAGGCAGCCGCCGGTACGGAAGTAGAAGTAGATCTGTGTGCCAATCACAGCGTCAGCTGTGGTGAGACCGAATTTCTCAATGAGAATCTGGGGTGCGAAGGTGTTGGTGCCCACGTCGATACCTACATGGCACATGATGCCTACGAAGCAGAGCGACACGAAGGGGATGCTGAGAAGCTTGACACATTCCATGAAGCCGGTGATCTTGTCGGGACGCTCCTCCTGAATGGGAGTAGCGCTGAGCATAGCGATTGAGAGCACGTTGATCACTGCGAAGATGGGGAATACCACACGCCAGTCAAGACCAAAAGTCGGAATGAGCTGCATAGCGCCCCAAGACATAAGATAAGGAGCAAGGAGAGATGCGAGTGCCTTCACAAACTGACCGAAGGTAAGGGTGGAGGCGAGGCGGTCGGGATGGATCAGACCTGACACGAGAGGGTTGAGGGAGGTCTGCATAACAGCGTTGCCGATGCCGAGGAGTGAGAAGGCGATAAGCATTGCCGCATATGTGTCGAGACATATAGGAATGATGAGCGACACGAGAGTAAGGAGCTGGGAGAGGAGCACGGTCTTCTTACGACCTATCTTATTCATCAGGATGCCGGTAGGCACTGAGAAAATAAGGAACCAGAAGAATACGAGGGAGGGGATGAAGGCAGCCTGGGCATCTTCAAGGTTGAGGTTCTCTTTCACGAAGTTGGTGGCTGAGCCAACAAGATCGACGAAGCCCATTGTGAAGAAGCAGAGCATCACCGGGATCATCTGCATCAGGAAAGCTCCCTTTTTGTTGGTAGAGACTACAGATTGATTTGCCATTAGAGTGTGTAGGTTTAAAATGTTAACTATATAGGTATATAAGGTTAACTGTTAATAGCCTTGGATTATTATTTTGCTGCGTAAATCTTGAGGTTTTCAAGACGAGCGCCGCCGTTGGAGCTTACAGAGAAGGTGGTGTAAGGCTCGTTGGGGAACACGAGGTTGGTCTGAACAGACTTACCGTTGTTGGCGAAAAGCTCTACGCTTGAGCTGTCGAGGAAGATGCGGAGATTGAGCTTGCCGTTGGTCTCGAATGTGGGAGCCACAGTGACTGCGGGGAAGTTTTCGCTGAAGTTTACGATACCGCTATGACGACGGTCTACAGAAATTGTATGAGCCTTAACATCGTAAATCATATCAACCTTATCACCAAGTTTGTTGCTGAGGGTAAGAGTTATCTCAGAGGCATTCTTTGCATCGAGGTCAGCCACTATCTCACAGGCTGCATTCTTTGCCACGGGAAGATTGAAAGAGGTGGCTTTGCCGCCGATTGACTTCTTGGAGGCTGAGGACACTACTTTGCCGCGAAGTGCGTTGAGTTCGGGAGAGGGCACTGAGGCGAGCATAATCTGACCGTCGGGAGCAGTGAAGAGTTCCATTTCACGCGGAAGAGTATTGGCGCTGCGGAACTGTGTGGTAGGAACGTCAGCTGCATACTGCCAGTTGCTCATCCAACCGATTACGGTGCGGCGATGGTCGGGAGCGTCACTCCAGCTTACAGTAGCGTAGTGGTCTTTACCGAAGTCCATCCATTTGGTGGGCACTTTGCCTGATGCGTCTGTGTCAGCTACGAATTTCTTGCCGTCGAAGTCGCCTACGAAATATTGAGTTGCGCTGCCACCGAATGGGCCTCCGGGATTGATGATGCAGAGCACAAC
>CAMWTL010000156.1 GCA_947177145.1 uncultured Porphyromonadaceae bacterium | reverse complement strand
GATGATATTGAAAAAATATCACGTTTTGCCACTAAAGAAGAAGTCGAACCGGGAGGATTCACTGCATATAACCCTCACTATATCGACTTATATCTTCTGGCAATTGACCACAAACTGTTGGATAGTATACCCGGTGGAATAGCTGATTGTGCGCTGTTTTCTACTGCCAAATTTTCATTTATCGAATTTAAGACTCACGCGGAAGGCAGAACCCTGCATAGTGTGGAAGAAACCTATCAAGGAGCCATCAACCAAATTGAAAACACAATCAGAATCTTCGAGAGGCATTTGGTATCTGTCAAAATTGATTTTTTAGAGCAAGTTGAAGTAATCCCCCATATCGTTGTTTCGCCAAAATTTCCACGAAGCAGTGTGATGGAACAACAATATATGGTTGAATTTTTCGACAGAAATCAACTTGAACTCAGCTTTGAAGATTTCAGCTATTTCTAACTCAAAGGAATAACAGTCAAAGCTCCTGCTATCTTTTCAAAGATAGCAGGAGCTTTGACTGTTATCAATTATCTGATCTTTTATTTTACGAGGACTTTGCGGCCGGAGATGAGGTAAATACCTTTTTCGAGACCTTCGAGAGCCAATGCCTCTGTCGATGCTTCCTTTACTTTTTTGCCCGCCATAGTGTAGACCTCTACCGGGCGGTTGCGAAAGGAATTCCCTATACCGTCAGCCCATATTGAGCCGACACCGGCGGCTGCGTCGGATGCCAGTATCCAGGCTCCAACACCGGATGCCTCGACAGGACCACCGTTGGAGAACACCTCTACCCCATCGGCATCAGAATCCAAAGGATATACGCGAATTGAGGTTGCCCATTTGTCATTCACGAAGATGTCAACGATAGAACCATCTATAAATACGTCGAGAGTCATCTCCGATCCCTCTGCCGGACGCTCAGGGAGTACAGCACGGTATATACCGTTGTAAGAATGAGCATCGTTGGAGAGACGTTTCAAACCTGAGAAATCAGCTATAAGCTCATTGGTAAGCGGGTTATAGCTTATCACACCTTCGCCCGAATTATTCTTGAAGATATTGAAGCCAAAGGTTGCCTTACCCACTTTGAACTTACTAAACAATTCAATCTGGCGACCACCAATGGCACTATACCCCGGAAGTCCGTCGACTTCAAATGCTACTACCCCGTCAATAACACCATCTCTCAGCACGCAAGATTTATTAGAGCGAAGCTCACGAAGACCTTCAAAAGGTTTCTGCACAAGATTGCCCTCCGCATCGAGGCTTATCTCACGGGGGAAGGAATAAAGGTGTGCCCAACCCCACTTGCAATTCTCTGAGGTGGCAACTTTATCAGGTACAATGCCTAATGTAATGGTCTTACCATCCTTCTGATAAATTGTAGGTGAAAGCAAACCGTAGCCATCCTTACTGATAAGCTCGAAATCACGTGGCTGCGTTGAATTGGCATCGGGTGAGAAAGTGCCGTCGGGATTAATGTCGCCTGTCCAGTAGAGAGTATGCACACCGGTAGCCGTCTCAAGAGGTGTTACGGTCACAAGCCACTTACCGTTATCCATACGTGTCACGGTAGGCATTTCCCAGAAACGGCCGTCAACAGCTGCTGACTGACCTTGGAAGAAAGTCTTGCCGTCGTTGCTCCATCTGCCGGATGCCTTGTCATACTTATGCAAAGTAGCTACACCGATATTATCCTTTGATGAACCTACCACTATATAAGCATCGTCACCGTTGCGGAAGAAATAAGGGTCGCGGAAATCATCGGAAAGACCCATCGGCTTACCGTTGATAATAGGATTACCCTCCACTTTCTGCCACGCGATAAGATCATCATCGAGGGGCACAGCCTGTGAAATCATAGCTTTCTGGTAGTCTACACCCGTATATATAGCATTTGGCTTACCGCCTGTGATCTCATCATCGGTGAAGACGCAACCACTCCAGCATCCCTTTACGTCGTAGCTCTCGCCCGGAGCGATAGCAATACGCTCCTCAGTCCAATCGTAAAGATTCTCGCTGGAGATATGTCCCCAATGCAGACGAGTCATAAACGGACCATTGGCATTCTTCTGGAAGAACACGTGATAACGTCCGTTGGAATACATCATACCGTGAGTCTCATTAGTCCACCCTGCACCGGGCATGCCATGAAACTTCGGACGTAACAAGTCACCCTCAAAACGTGAAGTAGGGATCGTAAGGTCAGCCGGGTTCTCAGCCTTGGTAGCACCGATCTCCTCCTGAGAAAGAGCGGTGTCAAACACCTCTATCTCATCTATTAGACCGTTAAAGGTGTCTATTGAGAAATCTCCTGTCACAGCTCCGGGACCCTTACCTACACACATAGAACCACCGTCGGGATTTACCTTCGACATAGCCTTGCTTTCGCCTACAAGCTCACCGTTGCGATAGAGTGAAATCTTCTTTGCAGCTCCGTCGAACACAGCTACAAGATGGCTCCACTCGTAACAAGGCAACAGATCGGCAGCCACAACCTCTACCGGCCAGCCCTCGCTAAAAGTCTTGAAAGAATATTTGCCGGTGTAGCCGAGATTAAACGACCAGCCGGTCTGTTTATCTTCGTCGAGAGTGCCGGCGAGTCGAATCTTTTCGTCGGTGGGGGTATCGAATTTTACCACAGGATAAGTCTCCGGAGCAACCCACATAGATACCGTCATTTGGTCACGGTCGCCCAAAGCCTTGATGTTACCCTGTGCGTAGGTGGAATAACCGTCGAAGCGCAAAGCCTTGCCAACGGCACCGTCAATATTCTCATTTGTATGACGGCCATATACCTGAAGATAGCCATTTGTGACCTCTTCCGAAAGTTCGCCATACTTATCGGCTTCCATCGGGAAGTGCAACACACGCTCCGCCGAAATGCTCCCGGCAGCCGTAAGCACAAATGACAAGAAGAGAAGTCTTGAATTCATGATGAAAAAATTATAGGATAATGTTGCAATAGAAATGTTACAGGTTAATTGTATGAAAACGTTATAATCTAAAGCTCAATTGAACTTTAGATTATAACGTAGATAAGGAATGTTTTATTTCAGATAGTTAAGAATATTCTCAGTGAGTTTCTCTACATTGCCCTGATAGGGATTCATACCTGAGTTCTGATTCCATTCATAAGCTGCAAGACCCATGGCAACACAACGTCCGTGCTCTGCAGTGGCATAGAAATCAACCAAACCGGCAACGCAATGGTCGCGGACGTGACCCCAAGTTGCGAGAACCATCGAACCTGTGATAGCCTCGAAGTTAGCAATCACGTCGGCATACTGGCCACGACCGTAAATATTGCAATCCCACAGACAGTTATGGTCTTCACGCTGACCGGGACCAATGAGAGGAAGTGCATCATAGCCGTATCCGTTGGGGTCTTCAAGAGTGATACCTGCAAAGATCGCGTGCTCAGCACGGTCATAATAACCCTGGTCGCCACCATCTTTGAAATCCCATCCGAGGTGAGGATTGATTACCCATACATCATCACCGCTGCCACCTTCGCCGTTACCATATACGGTAGGAGCCATATTATCGGGCACGAAACCGAGAGGCACCGTAAGCTGGGTTGCCATATTAGCGAGGAAGAGATTACCGCCGTTTGCGGAGTAAGCTTTGAGAGCAGCGATTGATGTCTCTGAAGAGAACTCAGCGGGAAGGTTCTGCCAGCCCATCTCAAGACCTACTCGGTCAATCTCAACCCATATTACAGGATAAATATCTACATCAAGCTCTGCAAGCTGCTCGACAGTCACAAACTCGGCATTCTCCTGCTGTGAGAACCAGCGGGCAGCCGCTCTCTCATCGTCATCGGGAAGGTCACGGAAGTCCTCTGCTGTGAGGAGATAGCCCATCTTGGGAGCAATGTAAGGCACAGTCGCTTTCACCTGCTGAGGCACTGAGGGATAATAAGTGTCATACATAACCTCAATGGTATAGGTAAGCTCCTGATCCATTGGCTGTGATTTGTAGGCATAGCTGGTGGTGCCGGCTGGGAGGGAAACAGCGCCTGCCACGTCAGTGCCACGATAGACACGCACTCCGGTGATACCCTCTGCTGAGGGGAGGATCCAGCTAAGAGTAACAGTTCTTCCGTTTACACTTGCAGTGGGTGCGTTCACTCCGGCAAGTGTTTCCTCAGGAAGTGTAGCGGTGGTGGTGACACCCTCCGACACATAGCGGTCGCCATAGCACACCTTCACTGTATAATAGCCCTCCTCACCTAAAGGCTGACCGACTACGGTATAGGAAGTGGCGGAAGCACCCAACTTGATAGGATTCTTAGTATTGCCGTTGAGCACAATCTCCACATCAGTTATATCCTTTGCAGAAGGAAGCTGCCAACTTAGATTAATATCATGACGGGCTATCTCAGCTTTCAGATTGCTGACCGTGGGGAGTTCGGGAACGGGTTCATAACCTGTCGGCTCGAAATCACCGCAAGAGGTGAAGGTGACGCCCATAAAGGCTACGAGCGCACCAAGACCATATTTATATGCTGTTTTCATTGTTTCAACTTATATTTACTAGAATTGAGACTTTAGAAATTATTAAAACTTCTTATGATTGATCCTTAGAGCTGCATTTGGCAGATTAATCGTAGAGATCGCCTGCGTTATCCTTCTGGTTGAGAGGAATCGGGAAATAAAGCTCATCGGCAGTGAGGTTGGCTGTGGAGTAGTAAGGCTGATATTCCTTCTCAAAGTCGTAATATTTATTTACAACCTCTACGACGGTGCCCCAGCGGAGAAGGTCAAACCAACGGTGACCCTCCATAGCAAGCTCCACACGACGCTCGTGGCGCACAGCCTTACGGGCATAGTCCTGATTCCAGGAAGTTGCGGAATACTGACCCACTGCATAGTTGGCAATCATAGGATTTATGTCTACCGGTGAATAAGAGGGATTTACGGAACGTTCAGCCTTTGCACGGATACGGTTGATAAGATCACGTGCCTGGTCGAGATCCTTGTTCTGCTCTATAAGAGCCTCAGCCTTCATAAGCATCACATCGGCATAGCGTATGATGATATAGTTGAGCGAAGAGGCACCCCAGGGCACGATACCGGGCTTAACCTCCGGATTTTCGGGAGCGGGATAAGGCTTCTTGCCGGAATACTGACCATACAGCTCAAGGTTACGACACCATTGCTCATTATACATATGGCCTCTCCAAGGCATTCCGATACGTCCGAGAGTGAAGTCAAGGCGTGGGTCAACATTTCCTGCATAGTCGGCGGAAGTCACGCTCTCTGCATTCTGGTTGCCGTTAAGGTAAGGAAGACCCACCTCATCGGTGCGGAAAGCATTCACAAGATCCTGCGAAGCGAGATAGAAATCATCGCCGTTGCCATAGAGGTTGCCCTCTGACCATGTACAGTTAAGACAGTTGCAGAAGTTGAACTGGTCGGGAGAGTTGGCAGATGAGAACTGCACTGCCATAACTGACTCATATTGGTTGTTCATCTCAGGCTTCGACATATCGAGGAAGTTGGGATAAAGCTCATACTGACCGGAAGAGATCACATACCCTGCGTAAGTTTCGGCAGTAGCCCAATCAGAATCGAAAAGCGCAACCTTGGCAAGCACGGCAGCTGCCACATAGCGGTTGAAGCGACCCGGCTCAGTCTGAGTCTCCGGCAGAGCCTTATAGCATTCAATGAGATCCTGCTTGATGAAGCTCATTATCTCGGCACGTGTGTATTCGTCGGCACGGCACTCCGAAGGATTAGCAACAGTCTCGTCGAAGTATGGGAACTTCTGGAAGAGACGATACATATCGAAGTAATAGTAGGCACGGAGAGTCTTCATCTCTGCAATGTAAGAAGCCTTTACAGCCTCATCGAGATTGCCGGCTGCGAGAAGGGCTTTGATAGCTGTATTGCAGCGTGAGATGGAGAAATAATTGTTGCGCCATTTGAAATTGATCACATCATTGTTGCTCTCAACGTTGCCGATTTCGAGCTGGTGCATATAGCCCTCCATCGTAACGCCGTCGCCACCCTTGAGGGCATCGTCTGAGCGGAGATCAATAACCCAGTTGTTGAGCGGACCGGCAAACGACTCGTTATTACCGAAATAGTGGCAGAGAAGGGTTGCATAGGCTGCTGTCATCATATCTACAGCCTCATCCTCACCGAGCTGCTCGGAAGTGAAGGCACCCTGCGGCTTTGTGTCGAGAAGGTCATTACAAGCCACGGTTCCCAAGCCGAGAGAAAGCATTGTGGCAGCGAAAGCCGACTTCTTTATGAATGATTTTATAGTTTTCATTGCTGATGTTTCTTAATTTGATTAGAACTGGAGGTTTACGCCGAGAGTGAATGTGCGGGGACGAGGATATGCACCGCCGTCGTAGAGAGAGCCATACTCACCGGGAAGGATTTCAGGATCAAGACCCTTATATTTGGTGATTGTAAAGAGATTCTCAACCTGACCGAACACGTCGATGCCCTGTGCGCCGATTGCGTTGGAAATCTTCTCCGGGAATGAGTAGGAAAGCTTGATATATTTCATCTTCATATAGGAACCGTTCTCTACGTAGTAAGATGAGAAGCGTGCCTCATTGTTGTCGTCGGTAAGTGACAGAGCCGGAATCTTGCTGCCGGAGTTTTCGGGAGTCCAAGCGTTGAGTATATCCTTGGCACGGTTGGTGGCAAGGTTGCCGTAGTTCATCGAGTAGAGCTGACGCTTCATATGGTTGATGATGTCCTGACCGAAGTCGCCTGCGAAGAACATGTCGAGAGTGACAGCCTTGTA
>CAMWTL010000155.1 GCA_947177145.1 uncultured Porphyromonadaceae bacterium | reverse complement strand
GATCGTTGAAATCTTCTTTGCGACGGAATAATTTGAAGAATCTGTAGAGGTCGCGGACAAAACGAGTGGTCTCCTGATCAAATTCCGGCAATGATGACTTTAATTTTCTATCGGCTAAGGCTTCTTTGAGCTGGCTGAGTTGAGCCGACATCTGGGAATTAACCATCTGCCGTTGTGATTCAGGCATAGTTGCCAAAGAGAAGATAAATGAATATTTGTCGGAGTCGCACATCACACCCTCCGATTCGAGAATTTCGCTGAACAAATCTCCTGTCTGTCCCGCCACAGCAGCCACATCGTGATGAGTAGTGGAGAAGGGGAGAAACCAGTTGGGTGTGAAATTGAAAAACGGGAAAGACTTCAGGTTGGAGAAAGCCAACATCATAACGTCACCACCATCCATTTGCATGTCGGTAAGCTCCTTCAGTTTATCGCCGAGCCCGTTTTTATGCATTATGTCTTCCCATTCGGGATTCGCTTCCAGAGCTTCGAGGTCGGCACCTTCAGAAATCTTCCCGAGTCGCTTCAAAATTTCCGGACGAAGTTTCATCAACTCCGGAAGCACCTCATTCTGCATCTTTGAAGAGATGCGTTGTGTGTCGTGTGCCCTGATGAGGGTCATCACCACTTCACGCAACTCTCGGTACAACACGATTGAATCTTTCCAAAGCGACATACGTGCCCTTATGGCAGAATCGAGAGTTACCCTGTTTTTATGGGCAGCCATAATGAGGACAATAGCCACAAGGGCGCGTGCAGAAATGTTTTGGCTAATATCCGCTTCAAGAATATCCAATAAAGCGTTCATGCCTTTCCTGTCGTAGTATGCCAGATTACCAAGCATCAGTGCCGATATGACCTGCGCTTTGAATTCGAATGGAAGATTAGGGTCTTTCACCGCATCCACAAGTAGAGCATAATCTTCTTGGGAACTGCCATACATTGTCCAAACATATGAGAAGAGAGCCATAAGGGCTTCATCCTCAATTTTTATAGTATCCAAATCGCCCCCCGCTTCTTTTGCAAGAGATGCCATTGAGTGGGCATCCTTGTATTCATTGAGACGTGAAAGCATTGAGGCTTTACGCACTCGTTCAAAACGCAGGGTAGAGGAATATATATCCGAGCTGTCGATCAGAATTTCGTTGCGAAGAATTGAGTCATTAATGAAATTGAGAGTAGCCTTAATGTCGTCGAGCATCTTGTCGCGAGAATTGTCGGCATATCCTTCAATAAAATAATGTATGAGGTATTTATAAGTTTCCTCCTGATGTTTCAGGAGATCTTTTAACTTTAGATCCGGCTGCTTTGAGAGCATGGATGAAAGTATGCGGGAGGCTTCGTGCAAATGCCCCTTTTCAATAAGAGACTGCACTTTTGAGTAATTCCCTGAAGCCTTTTTTGAAGTCATAATCAAAATATGTTTTATTAAAAATGAAGCTTTAACGATAAAGCAAAAGAAACGCTTTATATTGATATAACAAATAGTATGCCGAAAAGTGGTAAAACGGAGAAAAATCATTAAATTTGCAATCTGAAAAAAGAGGGGTACGGGATAACATCTCATTCACCCTAAATCTTAAACTCTAAACTTTAAACCTTAAACTAATGGTAATACAACGCTGGCAATCTCTCCTTCTCCTTGTTGCGGCTGTGATGATGGGCGTCTTCACATTTTGCTCGCTCGGTCAGGTGACGACCACTGACTTCACATTTAACTTCACAAGTATGGGTTTCACCTATGAAGGTGAGGCTACCGACGGGGCACCGACAGGTGCTTATATGTCGACATGGTTTTTCTTTGTGGTGTCGCTGACCTCCGCAGTGCTACTGCTTATTGATATTTTCCTTTATGGCAACCTTCCTTTGCAGAAGAAAGTTGCATGGCTCGGAATACTCTTCATTGTGGGCGCCTCTTCCATAGCTGCCACACTGGGATATACTGCCATACCGGGAGGTACAATTGGATGGTCAACAGTGATAATCTGCCCGCTGTTGGCATTGGCAGCGACTTTATTTGCGTTAAACAGGATTCAGAGCGACCACAATAAACTTCGTTCTGTGGATAGAATACGTTGATTCTTAGCTTTCTTTCCTGATAAAAATATAAACCGGAGCTGCCGTCTGAAATTATTTTAGACGGTTGCTTTTTTTTAAGCGTTATTTTTTGTAACTTTGTAAGTGCATATTAAGTAGCTCTTATGAATTAGTTGTAGTAATGGTTCTAACTAAACCTTTGGGCATTTATGCCCTTATTCATAATTTTATGTGCTAATTTATGTGAGATGCTTTGGCTAAATATTTAATATGTTTTTATACTACCCGGTAGTAGCCTTGAATTGTCTTCTCAGTTGCTTGGCTCCTACTGTCCACAACAATAAAATTAAGAATAATCAGAACCTACCATAACAGATATGGCAAAAGAATTAAAAGACCTTACGAAACGTAGTGAAGACTACTCCAAATGGTATAACGAACTTGTAGTAAAAGCTGATCTCGCTGAGCAAAGTGCGGTCAGGGGATGTATGGTAATCAAGCCATATGGATATGCTATATGGGAAAAGATGCAACAGACCCTTGATAAGATGTTTAAGGAGACGGGAGTGCAGAATGCCTATTTCCCATTGCTAATACCCAAATCATATCTTTGCAGGGAAGCTGAACACGTTGAGGGCTTTGCCAAAGAATGTGCAATCGTTACCCACTATCGTCTGAAGAATGATCCGGATGGTAAGGGCGTGGTGGTAGATCCTGCGGCACGTCTTGAGGAGGAGCTGATCATTCGTCCTACTTCCGAGACCATCATATGGGGAACGTTTAAAAACTGGATTCACAGTTATCGTGATCTTCCACTTCTGATTAACCAATGGGCTAATGTGATGCGCTGGGAGATGCGTACCCGTATGTTCCTTCGCACTTCAGAGTTCTTATGGCAGGAGGGTCACTGTGCCCACGCCACTGCCGAGGAGTCGGAGAAGAGAACCGTGCAGATGATTAACATCTATGCTGATTTCGTGGAAAATTATATGGCGATTCCGGTTATCAAGGGTGTGAAGACTGCTAACGAGCGTTTTGCCGGTGCAGTCAACACATATACCATCGAGGCAATGATGCAGGATGGCAAGGCTCTCCAGTCGGGCACTTCGCATAATCTTGGACAGAATTTTGCCAAAGCATTCGATGTGACCTTTATGAATAAGGAGAATAAACCCGAATCGGTTTGGGCTAATTCGTGGGGTGTGTCGACTCGTCTTATGGGCGCCTTGATTATGACCCATTCCGACGATAATGGTCTTGTGCTTCCTCCCCATCTTGCTCCCATACAGGTTGTAATCGTTCCGATATATAAGAATAATGCACAGCTTGAAGAGATCAGCAAGGCAGTGGCTCCGATAGTGGAGAAGCTTAAGAAGCTCGGTGTAAGTGTCAAATATGATGATGCCGACAATAAGCGTCCCGGTTTCAAGTTTGCCGATTATGAACTCAAGGGTGTGCCTATCCGTCTTGCTCTCGGTGCCCGTGATCTTGAGAACGGCACGATTGAGATGATGCGGCGCGACACTCTCGAAAAGCAGACCTTGCCGATTGAGAGCATTGCAGAGAAGGTGGCTGCCGAACTCGAAGACATCCAGAACAGCCTTTATCAGCGTGCATTGAAACTCCGTAACGACCGCACATATAAGGTAGACAGTTATGATGAGTTTAAGGAGAAGATCGAGGATGGCGGTTTCTTCCTTTGCCATTGGGACGGCACTACCGAGACAGAGGAGAAAATTAAAGAAGACACCAAGGCTACTATCCGTTGCATTCCTCTCGACGGTGAAGAGGAGGAGGGTGTATGTATGGTGACAGGGAAACCCTCCAAACGTCGTGTCGTCATAGCGCGTTCATATTGATAAAAATTGGTTTGTAATGAACTACAGATACAGTATATTGATGGCATCAGCCCTTTTAATAGGAGGGGCTGATGTTGCTGCATCTACGCTCAGAGTGGAAGACTACTGTGATGTGAATGTTTCGGCTCCTGCCAAGATCAAGGATATAACTCCGCTTGAAGGGGGCGAAACTTATGCCGTAATCAGCGATGACGGCAAGAGCATTGACATATACAGCTATAAGACCGGAAAGAAAACGGGGGAGCTGTTTAGTATCAGCGGACAGAAGGGGGAATTGAAAATTGATAACTTTGAAGGTTTCTCAATAAGTGCTAACGGAAAAAAGATACTCCTTTGGAATAATTCCGAGCAGATCTACCGTTATAGTTTCACGGCTGATTACTACGTCTATGACACTTTCCGCTCCACTGTGAAAAGGGTGAGTGCCGGCGGACCTCAACGTGGTGCGGTGATCTCACACGACGGGCGTTTTGTGGCTTACATCCGTGACAATAATATCTTTATTTCCAGCCTTGATTATGGTACAGATAATCAAATCACTAAGGATGGCGAGAGAAATAAGATAATCAACGGTGCCCCGGATTGGAGTTATGAAGAGGAATTCGGAATGCTCAACACTCTTTGCTGGAGCGGCGATGACAATGTGCTGGCTTTCCTGAGATTTGATGAGAGTGGGGTGCCTACTTATTCGTTTGATGACTATAGAAGTTTCTGCGATTCTGACCCGATGGATGACCCATATCCGAAAGCGTATAAGTATAAGTATCCTCTTGCAGGATATGGCAATTCCAAGGTGACAGTAAATGCCTATGACCTCGACAACCGAGTCATAAAGAAGATGGATCTACCGATTACCGACACTGATTATGTGCCTTCACTTCAGTTTGGCGGTGCTGATGGTCAGCGTCTCATGGTTATGATTCTGAATCACGACCAGAACCATCTCCGTCTTTTCGATGTAAATCCTCTTTCTACCGTAGGAAAGCAAATCTATACCGATTCATCGGAAGCATGGTTGAGTCCTACCACATATCAAATGGTGGAATATGGAAAGGATGGCTTTGTAATCGCGAGTGAGAAGAGCGGTTACCGTCATCTGTATCAGTATGACTATAGCGGGGCTTTACGTAAGCAGATCACGAAGGGTGAATTTAATGTGACCGCCTATTATGGTAAGGACGCTCTTGGACAATATTTTATGCAGACCACTTCGCTTGGTGCCATCAACCGTAATATAGGTGTGGTTGATGCAAAGGGAGTGTTCAACCTGCTCAATAAGGATGAGGGTAATGCCGCTGCCAACTTCAGTACGACCAAAAGCTACTATGTGCAGACGTATAGCAGTGCTTCGCAAGCTCCTCAGTATCGCATTTTCAACTCCAAAGGCGTAAAGATGTGCGATCTTGAACTTAACGATGCATATATGAAGAAATATGCTTCTGCGCCGAAAATGGAGTTCTTGAAGGTTAAGAATGATGCAGGAGAGGAGATGAATGCCTATATCATTAAGCCTGCGGATTTCAGCGATTCGAAAAAGTACCCTTTAATGATGTATCAGTATAATGGTCCGGATTCACAGGAAGTTCTCAACCGTTGGAGAATGGAGGGTATTTTCTATATTGCTTCCCAGGGTTATGTGGTAGCGGCTGTCGACGGACGCGGCACAGGTAACCGTAGTCGTAAATGGGCATACAGCGTGTATAAGAAACTCGGAGTGCTGGAGACTGAAGATCAGATTGCGGGTGCAAAATATTTTGCTTCGTTGCCCTATGTGGATTCCAACCGCCTCTCCTGTTTCGGGTGGAGCTATGGTGGCTATATGACTCTGATGGAGATGGGTGCAAAGAACTCTCCGTTTAAAGCCGGTATCGCAATGGCTCCCGTCACTGACTGGCATTGGTATGATGCTATTTATACCGAACGCTATATGTTGACCCCGGGTCAGAATAAGGATGGCTACCATATAAGTTCTGCTATGGCTCGCACTTCAGGTGTCAACGGACGACTTCTCATTATGTCGGGCACGAGTGATGACAATGTTCATTTCTACAATACTCTTAAATATTCTTCGAAGATGAATTTTGAGGGTAAGATTTTCGACATGATGGCTTACACCGGGTTTGAACATAGCCTAAGGATGTGTAATGCAAGAGTTCAACTTTTCAGAAAGGTGGTAGATTTCCTAAACACTAATTTGAAATAGTCTGAAGGCACTGCCATCTTTGACTATACGATGGTATACATAAGTTTTTTCAATAATTCTAAAGATTATGGAGGATTTTGAAAAGGTAACCAGTATTCAGCTTTATAAGTTATGGAAGAATTTGACAATAGGTATGGTGACTGTCATTGTCATGATGACTATGTCGAAGCTTCTGCCATATTTCTTGTCGCCTGTAGTGGCACTTGTGTGTGCCGCAGCGTTATATACTTTCATTTATGATAGTAAGGTCAAACGTGATACGTCATGTATGATCATTCCTTTCGGAATGTTGTATGCACTTGTGGGCTATTCTTTTGTCACCATCTTTCTGAATGTGCTTTATGCTTGGGGAATCAAGTCGATAGCCCATGAATTTGTGTTTTTCACAAATCCATTTGTGCCGTCGCTTATTATGAATCCGGTATGCTTTATTGTCTTCGTGTATCTTACGATAATGAGAAAGAAACTCCCGATATGCAACGTGTGCCGCATGAGGGGAGATAAGGATTATGAGCATGGTTCTCTCAGAAAGCTATTTAATGAGGAGATACATTTCCAATTGCGTAACCTTGCCATACTCTTTGGTTTGCTTACGGCAATTGTGTGGGGGTATTATTTCATATTCTATGTCAACATCAATATCAACAACCGCGACTGGTATGTATTCACCTGGGTAACGACCATATGCTTTGTGCT
>CAMWTL010000154.1 GCA_947177145.1 uncultured Porphyromonadaceae bacterium | reverse complement strand
ATAGTTTTTGTGCAGAATTTCGCCGAGATGTTCGGCAGTGAATATGATTCATCGAAATCATATCCCTTTATAGTTACGAGGCCTGTCTCCACACTTCCCGACGGTCATAAGTACTATGATGTACACGACGAAAGAGGAGTGCCTTTCAGACTGAAAACTCCCGGCAACGTATTTCTTCAGGAAAACCAAAGAATAAACTGTAGAGTCTATAGGCCTTACAAAAATAAGCTTATACTCCAATATGAGCAGGAACGTAAGCAAATAAAAGGCCAGTGTATCACTCCGGAGGAATTCCTGACTGAAAGCGGTATTCCGGTGAGTCTTGTAGGGATAGTGAAAAATCTTTTCAACTCCAATTCAATATTCGACGAGGCAAGGGATTATTTGGAACGTAATGATCCGGAGTGGGTTATAAAGGCTCTGTTGGCAATTCCCGGTGTAGAGAAGTGGGGACGCTTGAGGCATGCCACTCAGGTGAAGATGCTCAACGCATTCCATAGGATGTGCCTTTATGTGCTTGAGGAATCAAAGTTTCTTCAGCAGTTCTCGGAATCGGAGAGAGAAAACTTCCAGGAGTGGATAGCCTGGAAAGTGCATAGAATCGAGATCTATCAGGAATGTCTCCAACTGATAGGCGATGATAGATATGGTGAGGAGATAGATGAAATCTTACGTAAGATTCATAATTCGGGCTATATCTATAATCCGGAGCATAAGATGGCATTGCTCATTGCAATATTTTCGATGAAGCCTGAAATATTGGAGGAACGCATTGATAAGATCCTTGACATCATTGCCGAATCAGCCAAAGGATGGAAATTAGCGTCGTTTAAGAAAGCTTTCTCAGGCTTTATCCAATACTATATAATGGATAATAGCGAAAATGTAAACCGTGAGGCTTTTGCCGAAGATGACCATGCCACGGAACTTCTTCACAGGATGGTGAAAGCCATTTGCTATCTCTTGCTTATGACCGATGGTGAGGGTATAGACGTGCCTCTCTATAAATCAATGCTCTATCATTATCTTTCGTTCGTGAGATGTAAAAATGTGTTAGGTCAGCAACAGTTGGGGATATCTCTCTCGGATACGTTGGTAGATCAGGCATTCTGCATATTGGTGGGCTCAGAGCCGGGTTGCCGAGAGTTCAGCTGGGATAAGGATTTCGGTCAGACGGAGCTGTTTGCCTACCAGATGTCGATGCTCCCAAGAAAAAACACTATGCTTACCACACGCTCCTACGAGTCAGACAAGGTGCGTTTCACTGTTAGTAACGACAGCATAACGCTTGCTCGTGTGGGAGCCGGAGGTAACGAGCGAAACGTGCTTCCTTCAGATTTTCTTGATTGGCATAATATCCAGCTCTTCCTTGATAATCCAACGAAATATCCTATCAATAAGAAATCGAAGATTGATGTCTGGCGAAACTGGTGGAAGAAGGTTGAGTTGGCGCTGTTTGAGAAACGTGAACTCAAGCCCCGTAACGTGGTGCGTAAGATAAGGCCGGATGTAGGCTCACAGGTAACCATAAGGGTGTTAAGGCAGGAGCCGGAATATCCCAACCGTTTTTTCTGCCGCATTGAGGATGATATATATCAAGGAGAGGGTTGGATAGACACTTATACTAAGGGGGGCTCTATCGGACTGTTTCATTATGATCCGATGTTTGATATAGACAGTTTCTACCTTAATGGCGACCCGCTTCTGATAAAGGCAAGGGTGAACTCCGTGAGCAGCCCGAACGACGAGGTGCAGACCTATATTTTTGACGCAATGTCGAAGATTGACAATTTTGTACTTGAAAATGTGGAGTATGAGCAGGAGAGCGATTGCCGTATAATATATCACGACCGCGCAAACCGTGTGATGCTCGGCATTACCGAATTCGGCTACGGTGTGTTTGTGCCGGAGACAACCCCTGAATATGAGTATAAGGAGGGTGACTGTATAAGGGTCAGACTCACCGACTACAGCAAGGCACGCGCTATGCAGGCTGAAGTGATTGGTATGGCTGAGAGCGATGTGGATATTCGGGAAGCAGCCGAAGAGCTTCTTCAGGATTACGCTGACGACACCGTGTATCAAGCTACGGCGGAGCAGTTGGCTGAGGAGGCGATGTCGGTGTCGGAAGATCAGTTTAACCCTGAGTATATATCGCAGATGATCTGTATACTCGACCATAAGGCAGTTGTCGAAACAGATAATACAATGGCTTATGGTTATCTCTCGGTAGCATATATATTGGCAGGTATGATAGAGGATGAGGCTGCGAAACGCTACCTTGACCAACGCCGCTATCTTCTCTGTATGCTTGAGGATTATGGGAAAAACGGTAAGGTGGATGATGCCGAGCTTGACCGCCTGTGCAGCGATAATGCCGATATAGTTGAGAAGTTCCCTGTGCTTAAGCAGCGTCTATGCGAAATACGGATTGTAAACAGTTTCGGCAAACAGGAGAACAACAGCTATCTTTGGGAGCTCATATCCGATTATGGATCGAGTCATATAGTAGGGCAGTTGGCACGACTGATGCTTTCGTATAACATGGCTGACGGCTTCGGACTTCAAGAACATCAGAACGACATAATATCGAAGATCAAGTCGCTACTCAATATCAATATAGAGCTTCCCAAGGTTTATTCATTTGGTAAGGAGGATCAGGTGTGTGAGTTCAAGTCTTCGATTGTCTTCCCGCCAGACAACGGTATGAAGCCGAATCTGGAAGAGCAGACTTTCAATATCATGAAAGTGATATGCGGTATGGTCAACGCCTACGGCGGCACTCTTTACTTGGGTGTATATGACACCGGTACTGCCAAGGGACTTGATGACGATCTCCCTTACTTTGACAATAGCCACGACAAGTTTGATCTTTATGTGCGTAATCAGATACGTCGTGCTTTGGGCGATGTGGTGAATGCCTCAATAGCAATAGAGCATCCGGAGGCAGGCAAGCATTGGATATATGCTATCAAGGTACAGCCTTCCAAGACTCCGGTTGTCTTGAGCCTTGACAACAGATATTATCTTCGGGAGGGCACTTCTACTTATTCTATTGATAATGCGGAGCAGCTTCGTGAAATAATGGACAACCGTAATTTCGAGCAGTTCCATGTGGATGTAACCTCAATCATCAACGAGAACGAATCAAAGCCTGTGGAGGCAGCTCCGGCAACTTCTCAGAATCAGAAGGAGAGTAAGATTAAGAATAATGTGTCGGAAGAGGAAGAGAAGATTCTCACAAGCACCCAGCGTAGCAATGTTATAAATTCTTGGGAAGAAGGATTTGGTGTGGATACCTGTTGCTACCTGCGTATACATTCTGTAGGGGAGTGGGGTCTTCTGAACGATGTGGAATGGGACGACGGGTTACTGACCCTTGCCATTCATGAAGATGAGAAAGATGGTAATCTGATTGTCGTATATGAGGACGGAGAGGTGTCGAGAATACCTATGTCGAAGATTCTGAAGATGACAGCTAATGTACGTCATAAGATGGTGGCAGGTAAGCGTCCGGTGTTTGTAAGTCCGGCACGCCGCAATGATGCGCTTCTCACAGCTTATCAAGACAGAGGCAAACGTTATCTTCGTCTTGACGATATTTCAAGTATCGAGGAGAGTAAGATGAATGCGAAGGGCTCTACGTTGACAGATGTGGTTTTCGAGAATTTCAAGGGATGTGAGATTATATCACCTGAGCATCATAAGGTGCTTAAGCGTCTTCAGAATCGTCCTCGCACTACACTTGGTTTTCAGGCTTCGAGTGTATATGGTGCTGAGGAGTTGAAAGTATTGAGCGATTTAGGAATTGAGCTTTGATCAGGACACTAAAAAAGTTTGGGTCAGACACTGAAAAAACAAGGGGGGACATCGTTTTGCGGTGTCCCCCTTGTTTTTTCTTATTTTGCGTAGTTGGCTGCGATACGTTTGATAGTCTCACAGATATTGGCGTCAGGATAAGCGTCACCAATGGCTGAGAATTTCCATTCACCGTTGCGACGGTAGAGCTTACCCATAATCAGAGCTGTCATTCCCTTATACTGAGGCATAGCTGCAACGTCGTAAGATGCGAACACCTCTTTCACGTGGGTCGGAGTGCCCTCATACATTCTGATTGATGCATAGGGAATCTGAGAGAAATCCTCTTTCCCGCAATTGTTGAGGAAAAAGAAAATCTGATTTACATTCGGGTTGACACGGTTGAGATCAACTGTTATGATTTCATTGTCAAGTCCGTCGTCGCCTCCCTGGTCGCCTTTCAGGTCGTCACCGCTATGATGGAGCGCACGGTCGAGGGAGTCAACCTTTCCCATCGGCATACCGTAACGACTGAGGAATTCAGGACGGTAGAGAGGAGAATAAATATGGTCGATAATCTGTCCGTTGGCATCAAACATAATGCAGCTGAGATCGAGATCGACAGCCTTAGTGGATTTGCCGAATCCGAGGAATCCGCCACTGGTGACGATGGCACCCCAATTGCAGCCTACGCAGAAATTTGTAAGTTTGGCGCCGTTTCCCTTTTCGAGGTTTATGCGCTGACCTTTTTCAAGACGAATAGCCATGGTTAATAAGGTTTTAGTTTATAATTTAGGGTTTATTCTTATGGGTTATGGGTTGAGACTGTAATATAAGACTCAAAGTATAGAATGTAAAAAGCCGGATTAAAGTAAATCCGGCTTTCATGGAAGGGTGAAAGATGGGTCTCGAACCCACGACCTACGGAACCACAATCCGTCGCTCTAACCAACTGAGCTACATTCACCATATTGCTTTGTCGAAAGGATTCCACTAAAGGCTTCGCAAGGTTTCCTCCCGAAAAGCGATGCAAAGTTAGTGAGTTTTTTTGAAACCACCAAATCTTTTGACAAGAAATTTTGGTAAAAATTTATGCTAACAACTACCTTAATTAATGATATAATTGAATATTAATATTTTAGATGCTTTTAATTTTTTTGAGTAAGAAATAGTTTTTGTCCGCGTAGTGTGACAGTGCCACCCGGCAGATGCCAACGGCGGATGTCGGATTTTTCCGCACGCATCGCCGCAACTATCTCTTCAGCGGTAGTAGTGAGGGGTTGGAGGGGATGAATATAACGGCGTATGAGAAGTTCGGGTGCCGGAAATGAAAGTGCAGTGGTGGAAAGAAGCGGTGTCCCGTCTTTCGGCAACGCATCTGCCACAGCTTTTTCTACAACCTCGTTTTCTGCCTTGATAAGCTTAATCGAACGGTCGAGAGCTTTGTTGAGTCCATGCCAGCGTTGGCGGAGCATCGGAAGAATATCATTACGTAGAAAATTACGCCGGAAATCAGAAGTCAGATTCGAGGAGTCAACAATGTAGTCAAGACCTTTCGTCTTAAGGTAAGCTTCGATTTCGTTCCTATGTAATGTAAGAAGAGGACGTATTACTGTACCTGTATCGGGGAGCATGGCACGAAGTCCTGTGGTGCCGGACCCACGAAGCAGATTCAAGAGCATGGTCTCGATATTGTCGTCGGCATTATGCCCTGTGGCGATTCTGTCATAGTTATATTCTGAGAGGAGTTGCCGAAACCATTCATAGCGTAAGTCACGGCAAGCCATCTCTAACGAGGTGGAGGGATTTTGACGTTGATATTCCGGCACATCGAAATTATGTACCAAAAGCCGTATACCAAGGTCGGAGCATATTTTTTCGACAAATTGCTGGTCGCGTATACTTTCCTCACCGCGCAGATGAAAATTGCAATGGGCGGCGAGAAGTTGTGTGTGTCTGGCAGATGCAAGGCTTGCGAGTAGGGCAATGCTGTCGGCACCGCCGCTGATGGCGACGATAAATTTTGTGGCTTGGGCACTCTTTATAGCTCCGGATACAACTTTTTCGAGCGCGTGACGTTTATAATATTGAAAGTTCATAGCTGCGAAGTTAGAAATTATTTCGAAAATAGCGGTTATGATGAGAGAAAAAATAATTATTAACCCTTAAATATAGATAGACAATTATGGCAAAAGAATGGATCTGCACCGTGTGCGGATATGTAGCAGAGGGCGAAGAGGCTCCTGCAAAGTGCCCTCAGTGTGGCGCTCCTGCTTCAAAATTCAAAGAGCTTGATCAGAAAGAACTACTTCAATTTGTAACAGAGCATGAGATCGGTGTTGCAAAAGACACTGACGAGGAGATGAAGAAAGACCTCAACAACCACTTTACCGGTGAGTGTACAGAGGTAGGTATGTATCTTGCTATGGCCCGTCAGGCTGACCGTGAGGGTTATCCCGAGATTGCAGAAGCTTTCAAGCGTTATGCATGGGAAGAGGCAGAGCATGCAGCTAAGTTTGCAGAGATGCTCGGTGATATGGTTTGGGATACCAAGACCAATCTTGAGAAGCGTATGTATGCTGAGGCTGGTGCAAATGCCGATAAGATGCGTATTGCTAAGAATGCGAAGGCTCAGAACCTCGACGCTATCCACGACACAGTTCATGAGATGGCAAAGGATGAGGCTCGTCACGGCCAGGGTTTCGCAGGGCTTTACAACCGTTTCTTCGGAAATAAGAAGTGAGACATACGATGATGTCGGGAGGCTTGCCTTCAGGGAAGACGCCCGGCAGGTTATAAAAAACAAAAGGATGATCCTTATTCGAGGGTCATCCTTTTTTGTCTTATAATATTAAAATTGATAAAAGTATTACTCTTATTTACTCTTATGGTTTTATGAGCAAAGGCTGTAATAACAAAGAGGCTATGCCGCAGGTCCTATTGCGACATAGCCTCGAACACAGCCTCTCTTCACAGAGAGATAAAAAACACGCTATTCTATATTTTTCGAAAACTAACTTTATATGAGTATGCTTTTTAGAATGTGACTGCAAGCTGGCATTGA
>CAMWTL010000153.1 GCA_947177145.1 uncultured Porphyromonadaceae bacterium | reverse complement strand
CACCACGCCCTGACACGGTTAATCTCTTCAAGTGTCTCATCGTTGATGTCAGGCAGGATTCCCGTAAAAAACCTGTACCTCGTAGGAAAGTTAAAATCGGTTTTCGTGCCGAATTGTTTTTCAAGTTCCACATAGGTCTCAGAGGGATTATCACCGAAATGAATGTTATCAAGAGCCTCACGGATATATTCCTCTTTGTCTTTCATTGAGTTATAATCCAGCATAAGTCTGAGCTGAATTGAGGGATGGTTCTTTTTCCTCAGGTAGATGCCTACCCCCGTAGGATAATGTTCCAAAAACGGGCGGTTAAACCTCTCAAACTCATAGATGGCAACAGTGTCAGCATTGGCATATTGCGACATATCCTCCTCTGCTATGATTTTTACTAAGGGACGCACGTCGAGGTGCATATCATTGTGTGCCATTCGCAGGTCGGCTTCGACACCGTTGCCTCCAAGGATAGACCAAACGCCGGTTATGGGAAGCAGTTCAGGCAAGCAGATAGCCACGTGGCAGCTGTCATCTTCAAGGATTGCACCTATGCGGGGAGGATTACAGTCAATGTTGGTCTTGCTGCCATAGCCGATTGAGCCTCTAACGTCAGCGTTACCCCTTACGCTTATAGGGGTGTAGCCTTCGGGTAAAGTGACATAGACATCATTCTGCCGAAGCTCCTCGACGTAATTGCTGAACTCCTCCTCAGGACTTATATGACGACGTGCAGGGTTGCTTACTACAGCATATGCTGACAGGGTGGTAGCCATAATAATGACTGCAAGAAGGAGAGGGGTGGTAATATTTTTAAGATATTTCATAAGATTTGGTTTTTAGTAATTTGGGGGTTTATATAATGATTAAAGCATTGAGAGGAACAGTTCGCTGTCGGGCGACGGATGCTCTTCAATGTGTTTTTTAATCCGATGACGCATTGTGCGGGCTGCTCCAGGTGACTTCAGGCCAAGTATTGTCGTTATCGACTGAATTGAGAAATCGGCAAACGAAAGCATAACGAAACGATAGTTGCGCTCGGTCATATCCGGATATTGCTGCCGGAACCGCGACATAATATTGTCAAAATAGTCGTTGACGAAATTTTCGATGTCTGTTATGGTTTCATTGTTTTGGAGCGATGATATTAGACGGGTCACATTCTTTCCGAGTATCGCATAGCCGTCGCTTGTGTCAGGTACGCAGCTCGACAGTTCACATAGCGAATTGATGAGAACATAGTGATGCGACGAGTCCTTTTTCTTAGCGGTCTTATCGCGTAGTTCCTTGGCTTCGGCATTATGGCGGTCAATAATCTTTTGTAGACGGTCGATGTCGGTGACAAGAGTTTCGCTCTGGTAGACTTTTTCTTTGAGACGACGGCGATAGAAGGCTATGACGGCGATGATCAGGGCTATAAGCAGAACAGCAATTGCCACAATCAGCCACATCATATGGCGCGTGCTGCCGAGTTCTTCATTGCGGCGTTCTGACTGCTCCTTATAGTAATCGCTGACGATTGAGGTGTAAGGATGGGTTAGGAGAGGGGTATGTGAATCGACATAACTGTCATAATATCGCTTGAAAGCCTCGTAGGCGGTGTGGTAATCGTGAATCGCAGCTGCAAGAGTAGCTTCACTGAGATTGAGTTGAGCACTGTCAACAGGCTCGAAGATAAACACTCTGGCTTCCTCAAGTGCCTCTTCGGCTGAGGGATAGTCGGCTAAGTTACAGTATATGCGTGCTTTCTTTGACCACTCTACCGATGTCAGTTCGTTGGCGAATAGTTCCACCGAATCAAGGTGGTTTATTGCCTCTTGATATTCTTTTCGGCTTAGTCGGGCATTTGCCATAGCACGGTGATATGAGGCATTGAAAGCCGGGGCATCCTTCATTTCAGGATTTTTACGTATCGAAGCAAGCACTTTGAGAGCACTGTCAACCCGGTTTAGTGAAATCAGAGCCTCAGCAAGCGATAGTTCCTCTCCGATAGCGTGTACGGGTTTATCGGCACGGTTAAAGTAGCGGTGTGCCGAGTCGGCATACTCGAGATGTTTCGATTCCACCAATAATGAGCGATAGATGTCGGCTTGCTCACGATATGCCATCGCACAATAGAAATCGTCGCCGGCAGCGTTGGCTTTCTTTGCCGCTTCGATTAGCGAAATCAGTGCGGTGCCATAGTCCTTATTATAACCGTGGATAACGCCATTATAATAGAGCGACTGTATTTCGAGACTGTCACCACGGCCTCGGAAGTAGTCTGCCGCTAACGATGTCAGTGAATCGTTATGAAAACGTTTTAAGGCTTTCTCGTTAGCCTTTGCAAGCAGCAGGGCATGCCACGCTTGTGTCTCCTGATCCCCCTTATGAGTGTCGAGGCTCTCAAGTATCACAAGGGCAGAGTCGGGCGCAACACCTATCAGTCGGTCGGCTTGCCGAAGTGTTTCGCGGGTGCTCCGGTCACTACAGGCAGCGAGCACCAGAGCAATGGTCAATATGGAAGCGATTGTCTTTTTCATCGATTGCAAATGGTTTTAGTGGATTGCAAAGATTGAATTTTTGGGCTAATTATACGGTTGCAAAATTAGGCATATTACCGTCCGAATGCAAATTTTTGCCCGTCACACGATGTTACATTCGCCAATTTTACCTTTCTCTAAATACTTGTATATTAAAGTTATAGATGTATTGCTCAATAATATTTTATTACAATTCATTATTGAAAGTATAAAGTATTGATATACAGACAAGTAGAATATTATTAGCTAAATATTTGATTTATAGTGAACTGTGTTGTAAATTAAATCAACACGCCCCTGATTCTGAACCAAGGGCGTGTAAAAAGAGGAAAAAATATGGTTAATTTAATTCGTAAAAGACCACTCTACTTTGAAATGAAAGTCTGTTGTAAAACTTATTTAACGGCTAATTTATGGGTTGAGGCGGGATGGCCCGGAATAGCTACCGAGACTATGTATACGCCGGGATGAGCCACAGATATACTCCCTGAATCTGTTATCGTTTCTTTGGTGATGAGTGTGCCTTCCGTATTGCTTACCGATACGATTGCCTTGCCATCGACCTTAACACCGATTTTCCCTTCAATGTCGTAGACGCTGACGGGGAGCGCATCACTCAGCACTGCCTCTACACCTGCTTCCTCAGCAGTGAGAAACTTGAACAGCACAGCATTCTTCTTGTCAGTGTAAATGTATGAACCGACTTCCCTGCTGTCAACACCGAAATAATCATTGCTCCCTTTCCACATAGCTCGCATATTGTAGCCGTTGTTGGCTCTCTCCACCTGTATTGAATTGGCAGCGTCCGGTTCATCGTTCCCAAGACCGATTTTCCAATAGTTGTCGCCCTCTACCATATATCCGTCGCCTGTCTGAAAAGTGAAAAAGGTGGTGTAGTGATTCTTTAGTGAGGGATTGAATTGATACGAGGGATTGGAAAGATCAAGTTCACCTAAACGAATCTTGCCGTCGGTGCCGTCAGGGTCACTGTGCAGGAATAAGCCTGATTGTGCCTCCTGGATATAATAAACAGTGGAGGGGTCGAATATCTTCATTTCAGATGAGTCAGCTTCCGGCTCGACTTTCTTCAACGACAGGATACCTAATTCGGCAGCGGATGCCCAGGGATTGTTATTGACTTCTGAACGGGCAATCAGTCGGAAATACCGGGCGTTGATCGGTGAGGCAAATTCTACTATCTGTTCACCTGCTACATCCTTGAAAGTGCCTGTAGCTACGGGCGCACCCCATACTTCGGGATTATTGCCGAAATATACCTCATATTCCTTCACTCTGCCATTGCTCATATCGGCACGTCCCTCATACACGAACCCGGTCACGGCATAGGTGTCCTGCATATCAATGATTATCTCGTGAGGACACGGTGTCTGGTCATTGCCGTAGCTTGTGTGCCAAATTGTATTGGGATTATTGTCGATGGCATTTTTGACATCTTCACCTCCGCCTTGGTTGCTGTCTGCACGATAGACGCTCCAACGGCTTTTGTCGATGAACATTCCAACCTCGGCATCGGTGACGAGGCTCCTTGCCAAACCATCCTTTTCCGCGTAAGCCATAATGTAGCCCCCTTCCGGAAGATTGATAGGTTCGGTGTAAAGCTGGTAGGTTTTCCCTTTATCAAGACTGTAACTGATAGTAGCATCCTCAGTGGGAGTGGAGAGAACCACCACACCTCTATCGGCATTGATGACCACCGGCTGGCATTGCGGATTGGCTACACGTGCCATTTCCACGAGTTGACGATCAGTGAGTTTTGAGCTGAGGGGCATAATTATAAAACCGAATGAGGTGGTGTTAGCACGCAGCTCATATTTGTCAAGCACATCCGGACCGCAACTTGCATTGCCCAATCCACGCATCTCGGCATCAAGGCATACCACTGTCTTGTCTGTGAACTTCGCCTCATAGGGATGCTTCTTGCGTCCCTTGTTGTCGATATTATCGGATGGTCTCCAATGGGTAGCGGTTGCCGACATCAGATCGGGAGCCACAACCATAATACCTGTATCGTTATTGTCAGTCAAGGCTATGAAACGTACCTCCTCTTTGTTGCCCGTTTCCTGCGGAAGTATGTATGAGGTCCATTGGTCGGTCACGGTGCTGTGGTACAGACCGGGGAAACAGGATTCCTTGCGGTCTCGGTAGTTTTCCCAGGGTCCGCGTCCATACCACGTATACTGCTCATACTCCTTCGGCATATCAAAGGTAAAGCCTAAGCGCGGAATGATCACATTTTTATTGGCAGGGGTGATTATGGAACTTACTGCTATGACCCCATCCGGCATCACGGTGTAAGACATCTGAGTCTTGAAGGATGTCGGTTCATTGCCAGTATACGTGTTCTCTATCGTAAGCGTTACGCTGCCGTTGTCGTTGACGGTTGTTTTCCACACTCCCGGTGTTACCTTCATATTGCGAAGACCCATACTTTGCCAAGAATTGTTCTGGCGACCGTCGTTGTCGGTAGGCAGACGGTAAGCGTTCAGCTTCATCACTGAGCTGATCATTTCGTTGCCACCTAAAGAGTAGGAGGAGAGCTGACCTTTGGCTTTTGAGAATACAGCCTTGAAATCAGGGGTGGTCAAGGTGTAATATTGATTGCTTTCGGCTATATCGATCTTGGCGTCGGATGACGAAGTATAGGGCTCCTTGCTTAACGCGCCACGCAGTCTGAACTGCTCGGATGCCACTTCATATCCCGCCTCTGCCCACGGTGTGGCATCGTTGTTGGTGACGGAGAAACGCACGAAGTATTCCGCACCCTCTGCTGCATCTGACGGTATCAGGTTACCGAGTGTGAAGCTCTTTTTCTTGCCACCGGCTACGTCGATATCATCAACTGTACCTTGACCGATTTCAATACCATCTTCCAACACCGTGTAACTTACCTTATAATTTGAAAGATTGCGGAAAGCCATCTTATTCTTTATCTCAAATTCACCTTTAAGGCTATCTATCATTACAAAGTCTGCCGGTTGGTAGATCTTCTTCACGTTATACGCCTTTGCCGAGAAAGAACAGTCGGGAAATACCACACCGTTGATACAGAAGTTGCCGTCGTTGGGATTATCACCGAAGTCACCTCCATATGCCCAATAGGTCTTGTCAGGCTCTCCCGGCACGGGCATCTGCAGGCCTTGGTCTTTCCAGTCCCAGATAAATTCACCTGCCAATGCAGGATACTTTTCATATACATCATAAAACTCGCGCTGGTTGCCCATCGAGTTGCCCATTGAGTGGGTATTCTCACATTGCAGGTGAGGCTTCACTTTCTGACCGCTATTGGTTTGGTTGAGGCGATCGCGTCCGATACTCTCCATCCAGTCCACGCTTCCGTACATTGTGCTCGACACGTCGGCATAGTCGCTGTTTCCTTCGTAATGGGTTAGGCGTGTCTTGTCAAGATTCTTGATAGCGTTAGATACTGCCTTGAAGTTTGCGCCGTTGCCCGACTCGTTGCCGAACGACCAGATAATGATAGCGGGGTGGTTGCGCATCCATAGCACGTGATTCTCATTACGCTCCACCATAGCCGGCTTAAAGGCTTCCACGCTCGACAGTCCGGTATTGGCGTGACACTCTACATCAGCTTCTGCAATCATATAAAGTCCGTATTTGTCACAGAGGTCGTAGAAATAGGGATTATTGGGATAATGACTTGTGCGCACGGCGTTGATGTTAAGCCGTTTCATAGTCATCACGTCTCTCTCCATCTCTTCCCGTGGTACGGTTCGCCCGTACTCTCCGCTGAAATCGTGGCGGTTCACGCCGTGTATCAGCAGAGGCTGACCATTGATCAGAATCTCACCTTTGTTGCCGATCTCCACTTGTCGGAAGCCGAGTTTGTGACCGCGCACGTCGATGTCTGTGCCGTTCTCGCCTGTAAGGGTAAGCGACAGGTCGTAGAGATACGGTTCCTCAGCGTTCCATAGTTTTGGATTGCTCACAGGGATGGTCATATCATAGTTTCCGGTTTCAGTGATTGGTATCGACTTTTCCGCTATGAGTGTTCCTCCGTCCATTATCTTTGCGGTTAGTGTGCCGCTGAGTGGTGCCCCCACGATTTCAGTCTCGATATTCACCGTTGAGTTGGTGTAGTTATCGGTGAGGGTAGTAGTTGCAAAGTAGTCGCGAATTTGTGTTTTGGGAGCTGACCAGAGGAATACGTCTCGGGTAAGTCCGGTCATACGCCAGTAGTCCTGACATTCTAAGAATGATCCGCTCGTAAAGCGGTACACCTGCACCGCGAGAGTGTTCTCTCCATCTTTAAGAAGATCGGTGATATTGAATTCGGAAGGTAGGTAGGAGTCTTCTGCATAGCCTGCCAACTGACCGTTGACCCATACATAATAGCCGTG
>CAMWTL010000152.1 GCA_947177145.1 uncultured Porphyromonadaceae bacterium | reverse complement strand
TTACAATGTGCTCAATGCCGATTGTCTCATCTACTTATTGGAATGAGGTGCATGGTTTTTCGGCTGAAGAAGTTGAAGACGATTTGGAAGGTCTCCAGACCATGAGAAATCTTGGTAGAAATATGGCATTCCTAATTAAAGCTATTCAGGCACAGAAAGAAAAAGAGGGTCTACCCGAACAGGAAAGAGAAATCCTTACTCATTTCCATTCCGAGTTAAGACATTAGTAAACCAAATATAACAAGGTCTATCCAATGTGCTGCGAAAAAATATTGCTTGCTACACTCTTTTTATGTTTGATGAATTCATGCTCTGAGAGTAGCAACGAAAGCTCTAAAAATATGAATACTGAATATCAAACCTTTCTCAACCTTTGTCAAGAACGAAGGTCTATAAGACATTACACTTCACAACCGATACCTCATAAAACAATAGAGGACATCTTAAAGATCGGTGCGTTAGCTCCATCAAGCTACGGACAAAATCCTGTGGAATTTTTCGTAATTGAAGGACGAGAAAATCTTGATAGTCTTGCCGATTGCAAGGCTATGGGTGCTCCATCTGTAAGAAATGCACAGGTGGCAGTGGTGGTTGCAGCGGATACAGATAAAGGTGAATTATGGGTTGAAGACGCATCGGTAGCTGCGGAGAATATACTTCTGGCTGCGCAATCACTTGGAATCGGGGCATGCTGGAATCAAATCCATCTGCGTAAAGGTCAACATACTTCAGCAAGCCGTGAAATTTGTTCCCTTATAGGGATACCATCTCGGTATGAAGTGCTCTGCATTATCTCCCTTGGTTTCCCAGCCGAACAGAAATCACCAAGAAATGCTGAGAAGATGAGTGAAAACAGAATACATTTTATAGCTAACTAAAAAATATATCTAATGTTTAGACATATATTTATCGGAGTTGTAAAACCCAAGGCAGAAGAATCAAAAATCAATGATCGCCTTAAAGTAATGAAATCTATTGCAAAGGAAGTCGGAGGCGTCACAAATTTTGCTGCTGGTCGAAATCTCGGATGGTATACGCCCGATGACACCCTTATTCTAACCGGAGATTTTGAAAGTAAAGAGGCGCGGATGAAATTCGTCAATAGCGATTACCACATGCAGAAACTTGCAGCCGTAGCAGGAGAAGTATTCGATATGGATAAATCTGCCGGATATCAGTTTGAGTTCTGAGAAAGCTTACATTATAAAGACACATCATAGACAGTATCATAATATTAAAGGATAGGCATAAGTTGCTATATTAATGCCTATCCTAAACTTCATAATTATGACCATTATTTGACAACTAAGGAAATTTATGTATAAATATATTACCCTTAGGGTTGCCATTGTCACCCTTGTGGTACTTAGTATTCTTGCCTAGCGAAACGGCAGGAGATACTGCAAAAGAGATATTGGAGGTCCTAATAATTCAATTCTTGTCAGTTATAATTTCTTTTCCCTTATCTCGACATTGCCTTAGTCAACTTCCTGTTTAAGCAAACACGCAAAACTTCCTGTTTAAGCAGACGCCTAAGCTTCTTGTTTAAGCAGACACTCAAACTGCTGCTAGTCGATTATGTAACCCTGCAAAAAGCTATTGAAAGATTAGCGGAAGATGACTTTGAGGGTTTTGGCAGGGGTATGGACGATGTAGATGCCGGTGTGGGGGAGGGAGACAGAGGTTTCGCCGCTTTCATCGGCTTTCACTTCGGCTATCAAGTTGCCGGTAAGGTCATATATCTTGACTTCCGTGCCCGGAGTAATACCTGATAATCGCAGTACAGAACCTTGGATCTCCCAGCGAATACCGGATGCATCACTAATCATCGGTGCTGAGGCACCACCGTTCATATCAAAAGTTATTATTCCATCTTTCTCTGCGATATTTACTAATGATATACCACTTGGGATTCCTGCCCACGACCGGGCTGAAGGTTTTGTGTCATCACCGAAAGAGGTAACATTCTTCTTACCCGGAAAAGCGTCTCCCCTACGGTCTTTATTAGCGAAAGTGCTTCCGTCCGCTTCCACAAGATCTACGTGCTGATGATTAGGCTTATTGTTCACCTCGTTGTCCCACCACACGTTGTCGTCATAATCAATGTGCCACACAAGCATACCGTGTCCGGGAATATAACTGTCCCAACTCATCTTCTGACGGTTCTCCACAAGGAAATACTCGTTGGGATTTGGCTCCCCGTCCGCATCTTTAGTAAGGAATATTCCAGCCTCATTGCTGCCGATTGAGTTAAGGGTCACGGCAGCGGAGTCAGTCATATCAAACGGTGTGAGCCAACCGAGGGCGTAGCGTTCAAAAGCCGAGTAAAGCGGCGGTGTGCAGCCGTCATTATTATACGATCCTCCGTCAAGGGCTGACCATCCTTCCGGTGTGAAGCAATCCGTATAACCGGTAGCGTATAAGTCCGGCAAACCCAAGACATGGGAAAACTCATGTATAAATGTACCTACTCCATCAGGTCTACCGTGCCTTTTAGTGACGACCCATTCGCAAGAACAAGCGTAACGGTCAAGACGCACACCGTCAAAGATCTGCGGTCTGGGCAATGCGGCAGTCACATACCATGAATGAGGCCATATAGTCTCAGGAGCGCCGCCGGAAGCTTCACCCTCTCCGGCATAAAAGACAAATACATTGTCTATAACACCGTCATGATCCATGTCGTACCGTGAAAAATCCACCTCATCATCAAGAGCGGCACACGCATCTGCTATCATATGGGCAGGTCGGCGATCATTGCCGTCAGCACTGTTAGCACCGTAATAAGCCATTCTATTAGGCAATTTCACAGGTCCGTAGAGATCAAACTGAGGAGAGAACTGCCCATCGGAACATTCCAAGAAATAATCACGGGCTGACCCTGTGCCACCCCAATCGGAAAAGCCCGGTTCGTTGAGCATCCGCGAAAAATAGTCGTGAGGATTGTCGAGGGTCATACTGACATCCGCAAACTCTACTAATATCACTAATGCACGTTGTTCTCCCGTTGATGGATAATATGAGTCCGGACAAAGACCGGGACGGGCAACTACCGACTCACCGGAACGGGTCAATCGACCGATCCTGTCCACCAAGCGGTTGTTAAATAAGGAAGAGGTTACAACTCTATTTCTTGCCACATTCATCTTTTCGGCAAGGGCATCTTGGCGTATGCCGGAAAGATAGGAGCGTAAAGACTCATCATAAGCTGCAACACCTTGACCGTTACCCGACAATCTGAAATCCGAACGAATCACCCGTCCCTCATCATCAGCATCTGCATAATAGAAGAAACCATCCTCATTTGCCAAGAGATAACCATCCTCCGACAGATAGTAATGATGACGTTCATCCCCAATAAGACGCACCTTTACTTCCGACCCGTCAGGCTGCTGCACAGTCATAAGCCCCGGACGTGCCGGGACACCATAAGCCATAACAGCCGAAATACCAAGTAGTGCAGAAAATATATATCGCTTCATGTTGTGTCTAATCGTATAAATATTTACAAAGATACAAATGTTTGACATAAATAAAAAATTCCGTGTCATATAACACGGAATTTTTATATTTTCTTAATAATCCTGAACCTATAACAGTATAGGCTATAAAATTGTAGACCATCCGGCAACTATTCACCGTCGTAAATCATCTCTACCTTTCCTACAGGGAGGCTGGCACTCAGTAGCACCGGAATCCTACTGCTTGTAGCGACTTCAGCCTGAACGGGATAGCCGCTCATCGCTCCGTTATAGCTATACTCAAAAGTAGTAGAATAGGTAGGATAAGTTACACCAGAAGCATTATAGGTCGACTTACCGTTGTAGGTCACTACGACCTGCTGATTTATGCCCCCCTCCACAGTGATTGGGATTGTAATCTGCTGACCCGGTGACATTGATTCGAAGTCAATCTCATGATAGTAATAGAACATTCCGAGCATATCGGCTGTCACGGTTACAGCCTCCATAGTGTTAGCATCAGCATTAAGTGTGCCCTGACCCTTGATATTCTTATAATTGGCAGGATTTGTAGGGTCAAAACTACCGCTACGGTAAACGGTAGTCTTTGGTTTCAGATACCATCCGTTCTCATATGTCACAGTCTCGTGGCTTACGGGCGAACCGGGACTCATAGTGGCTTGTAACGTATCGCTCACACAGAACACGCGACCATCCCAAGGAATGCTGTTGCCATCGAGGGTACCATTAAACTGATTGCCATTGGTAGATAGTGTCACCTTTCCGTGAGCAATCATCACATCTATAATTCCCCAATGATAGTGGACATTATAATTAATTTCCTGATATGGGAGCTGCACCTGTGCCATCCCTGTCAGAGCCGCCATGAAAGCAAACAGAAGTAAAATTGTCTTTTTCATAGTAATTTCCTATTTTTAACCTATATTTGGATTTTTATTTTAATCTAAAACAATTTATCCACTCATTAGGTTGTTGTCCTACCCCAAAAAGATACTTATACAGACCCTGCCAACTCAATCACTTCACAATCGCGCATATCCTCCCCGTCAATGGTAAACTTTACGAGTGTCCTCACCTTGTGCCAGCCTGCTGTGCCCGCAGCTCCGGGATTTATGTGAAGCAGGTTTAGTTCCTTATCATAGATTACCTTCAAAATATGAGAATGTCCATCAACCATTAATCCGATATGCTCATCGCGAAGCAACTGCTTCATACCCTTCGCCCAACGACCCGGATAACCGCCGATATGGGTAAGAAGCACTTTCACCCCTTCCACATTAAAAATCTCCAATTCCTTACATTTACGTCTTACCATTCCGTGGTCGATATTGCCGCTCACAGCCCTTACAACGGGTACAATTTCCTGAAGACGTTCTATGATGCTATAGTCGCCGACATCGCCGGCATGCCACACTTCGTCGCAATCTTTAAAATAAGCTGCGAATCTGTCGTCCCAATGTCCATGGGTATCGCTTAATATTCCAATCCTCTTCATATGTTATCATTCTATCCTCAAAAACCATTTCAACTGCCCATATACTATCTCAATTCATCTGCGAACCGATCACAAGCAACGCGAGGCTCACCAAAAGCACTCCGAGATCTATCAGCTTAGGCTTGATATTCTTCTCATGCAACGCCACAACCCCATAGACAAAGCTAACTATTACACTCCCACGCCTTATCATCGAAACTATAGCTACCATAGAGCCTGGTATTGAAAGTGAATAGAAATAAGCCATATCTGCCACTGTCAGAAAGAGAGCTATGCACGGGATAGTCCATCGCCATTCAAACTTAGTGTCTAACTTTCCTTCAACCTCTCCGCTGGCAGAAGCCCTTTTCTTCCTGAAACTACACATAATGGAAATCACCGTCACCATAATGATGCACTGATAAAGGGAATACCATCCCTGCACCTCTATCGGGGAATAGCTGCGAAGAAGATACTTATCATATAAGGCACTTACCGCCCCTAAGGCTGTGGCTCCTATCGACATCCATATCCACTTGGAATGTTTCAAGGAGAAACCCTCCTTCGCTCCGATACGCGAGATGAAAAACAAAGAAGCGAATCCCAGGATAATACCTATCCACTGCACCCAGTTCAGCCTCTCGCCGAAAATGAGCAATGCTCCCACCAGTACAATCACCGGACGCGAGGCATTAATCGGTCCTTGCACTGTTAGCGGAAGGTGTTTTATGGCAAAATACCCCAACAACCATGAGCCTAATACAATCAACGATTTCAAGAGAATCTGCATATGCCCCACCAGCGTATTACCGAAACCGAAGTTGCCCTCAGCCATACCTGTAATGAGAAACGGCGACATATACAACGCTCCGAATACCGTATTGAGCATCAACACCATAAGTACGTCATTAGCCCTGACAGAGAGCTTCTTGAATATATCATAAAAACCCAGACACAGAGCCGACAACAATGCTAAAGCAATCCACATAATGTAAAACTTACCAAAAATTCTTACAAAATTAATAAATACAATTCAGTTTTTTACGGAAAAATTTCCATATTAACGAATTATTCAGTAATTTTGACATTCAAACATATCTATATCCGTAAAACAACATGGCAAAAAAACTTCAAATCAGAGACTTGACGCTGCGCGACGGCCAGCAGTCATTGTTTGCTACGCGAATGAAGCAGGAGAACATCGACAAGCTCCTACCTCTTTACCGCGACGCTAAGTTCTACATTATGGAAGTTTGGGGTGGCGCTGTGCCCGACTCCGTGATGCGCTACCTCGGTGAAAGCCCCTGGGACCGTCTCCGTGCCTGCTCAAAAGCAATGAAGGGCATATCCCTTCTCTCAGCTCTCTCTCGCGGCAGAAACCTCTTCGGCTACGTGCCTTATCCCGACTCCGTGCTTGAGGGTTTCTATAAGAAAGCCATTGAGAACGGCCTCAACGTAATGCGTATATTCGATGCGCTCAACGACCTCGAAAATATCAAGAGCTCGATCAAGATGATCAACGAGTTCAACGGCCTCAACGGCAACGTCGCTATCGCCGACACTGCCGTATGCTATACTATCGACCCCAAAGGTACTCCCGAAGCCGAGAAAATATTTACCGACGAGTATTTTGTAAACTTGGCTGTAGAGATGGAGAAACTCGGTGCAAAGATGGTTACACTCAAAGATATGGCAGGTCTTGTAAATCCATCCCGCATATTCCATCTTATGCCGAAGCTCAAGAAGGCTCTTAAAGTGCCCGTTGACTTCCACACCCACTGCACACCCGGCTACGGCCTTGCATCAGTGCTCACAGCCATTATCCAAGGCGTTGACATCGTTGACACCAACATCTGGTGGTTTGGCGGCGGCTCCGCAGCTCCTGCCATCGAGCTTATCGACATCTTCTGCAAGAAACTCGGCATCGAGCTTGAAGCCAATATGGAAGCTGTGGCTAAGATACGCCATGAGCTTAAAGACGCCCGCAC
>CAMWTL010000151.1 GCA_947177145.1 uncultured Porphyromonadaceae bacterium | reverse complement strand
ATCCACAACCGGTCATTGTCATTCCTAACCTAAAAACAATCTATGCTAACCTATGAACCTAATCTATCTATATTTTCTTAACTGAAATCCAATACTTACGGGGTTTCTTTACAAACTTATCGTAATCGGTATAGATATTTGTCCAATCGTCTGTACCGTTAAGATTGAATGTGAAAGCGTAGTCATCGATGGTAAAGGATTTGTCATTACCGAGATCTTCAGTCCCAGCGCTCTCAAGCCGACCCACCGTAACGTGTCCTTCTTTGTCGGTAAAAGTAACTGTATTCTCAGAATAATTTCTTACCCAAGTACTTTCTCCTGCGGGAATCTGACGATAGAAATGATCAAGGTCAACAGGTTGTCCCTCGTTTTCGGGATTATTGCCGATATAAGTGAAATCCGCATATTTACCATCGTTGCCAGCTTCATTCACGCATATTCCCATCGTATTACCCTCTTCCGAAACGCCGGTCATCGTGAATGTGAGAATATTATCATTTTCACATTCCGGTCCCTCATTCTCTTTCCAACACCAGGGCTTATCAGTCAAAGCCATAACCGCACCTCCACCATACTCCGGACCGGTGCCGCCATAGATCATAAGAGATTTCACTGCCCACTTGCCTTCAATAGTCTCTGAAAACTCAGAGACATGAATTGTATATTTACGCTGTTCTCCTGTGGTTGAGGTTACTGTCAGGGTTGAGGTCCTGTCTGGATTTTCAAAATTTAATACATCTCCCACCTCCACCGACGATTTAGCCTGATAAGAGAGCTGAAGCTCCGTGAGCTTGATGTTCGAAAGATTCGGGACAGCATTGATGTTTATTGAGAGTTCTATTGTGCCGTTAGCAGCATCATCTACAGTTATGTCAGCCACCCCAATCTGATTTTCAAACTTTATGTCTATCACCTGGCGCTCGTGATTCCATTTTCCACCGTTTATCTCATCCTGCAAATCCTTTTCGCAAGACTGAAAGCCGATTGCAATAAGCGGCAATATAAACAATTTATATAATCCTTTCATATCTGTGATTATTTTCTAAGACTTCCATTCAAATTGATCTCTGCCTGAGGTATAGGATAGAATGTCACATCTTCCTCTGACATTCCCTTAGCTTCAGGAATCTCATCGAATCTATTCCAGCGACGTATGTCATACATACGGTCGCCCTCATAAGACAGCTCGAAGCGACGCTCATTATATACAGCCTCACGGAATTCTTCGAGCGACAAGCCCGGTTTTAACTCAGCTAACCCGGCACGATTCCTGATATAGTTAACCAACTGATAAGCCTTGGCTGTGGGCCCCTCCGCTTCAGCATATATCAAAGCTACATCCGAATATCTGAGCAGAAAAGGACGTGTGCTTGTTTTATCACCCGAAAATTGAGGGTCGATGTATTTACGACTGAAAGGATACTCAAAATTATCAGGATATTTTGCATTCACCTCACCGTTGGCATTGTATACCTTATCACAGATTAGATGGGTCTTACGACGGTCATTTTCCTCAAACGAATTATAGAAGTCCGTGGTCGTGCGATATTCTCCCCAACCGTCGTGAGAAGGTATGAAGTCATCGGTGTCCCCTTGTTTCAGATAGATTGTCGCACCGTCGATGTAGGGAATAAACATCTTTGAAATCTTGGAATATTCCCCTTCACTTGTGCCGGTGCGATCCATTGCCATAATGAATATATGCTCCGGTCCGTTTGCCTTTTCCACATCGTAAATATCCAGAAGGTCAGGCTCGAAACCATAAACATTCTGATTAAACACCACCTCATTTGCATAGTAGGCAGCACTGTCATACATCTCTTTGACATCCCGCTTCATATCGCGATAGAGCTTGACACCGTGCTCTTTGGCAGAAGCCACATACAAATAGGCTTTCGCAGCGAGCGACTGAGCAGCTACGCGGTCTGCCCTGCCGATATGAGGAGAATCATAGGTCTTCATCAGGTCAGATGCTCTCCGGCAGTCGCCGAGAATTATGTCGTAAAGCTCATCGAGGTCAGACGCAAGAGGAGCGGATGTCTGGTCAAGACTTTCCACAACAGCACTATGTAAAGGTACAAGACCGAAATTCTTTACGAGATTAAAGTAGTTGTAAGCTCTCAGGAAGTAGGCTTCTCCGAGGAAATGATCTTTTTGATCTTGGCTGAAGTCACAGCCGGGCATATTCTTTATCACGGCGTTGGCTCTGTTGATGCCAATAAAACTATACTTGAAGAAGTTCTCAAGCGTGCCGTTGGTTTTGAAATTAGCCACTTTCCAATTGTTCAGGTCCTGGTTGTCCATCGACGCGTCGCTCTTGGTAGTCAACACTTCTGTGGGCATATCGCCAAGGAAGAATATGGAACGGGAGTATTCCAGGAAAGTCATACATCCATAGGCATAATTGACCGCTGCCTCAGCATCCGCTTCTGTCTTATAGAAATTATCTTCCGAGTAGAACCCGTAAGGGGTCTCGTCTAAGTTGCAGGAGGAAAGCAGTGATGCAGTCCCTACTGCAAGGGTGAGAAGGATATTTGATTTTTTCATTTTTCAGATTAAGTTAGAAAGTAAAGTCAACTCCGAATGTCCATTTGCGAAGACGGGGATAACCACCTGTGTAAATACCGTTTAATCCGACTTCGGGATCGTAGCCCTTAAATTTGGAGAACGTGTGGAGATTTGAGACATTGGCGTAAAGACGAATCTTATCACAGATCCACGACTCTTTGAAATTGAAGGTATAACCTAATGTAAGGGTCTGGATTCTCAGGAATGAACCATCCTCAATCCACCAATCCGACACCATTGACTGGCGACCGTCTCTAAGGCTCGGATATTTATTGGTGGGATTATCCAAGGTCCAGCGCAGAGGTGAGTTGCTCGGTTCACCGAATGCCTTCGTATTGAACACGTCCTTGCCAAATTCACCATTGAAGAACACGCCCAAGTCCCAATTACGCCATCCGAGATTAAGCTGAAGACTGAGTGTCAGGTCCGGATTCGGATCACCGATTATAGTCTTGTCTGCCTCGGTTATCGACCCGTCGCCATCAAGATCCATATATTTGAACTCACCCGGCTGGGCATAGTCACCGTCAAGACCGGCACGTATACCCTCATCAAGAGTCTGTACGATTCCGTCTACACGATAACCATAGAATACGTTCATTGGCTGCCCGATGGCAAGGATATTGATATAATCGCGATACTGCTCGAAGCTCGTGCCGGAGTATTCGAAGAGCATACCGGTCATCGGGTCAGTGATAAGCCCTGATTCCAACGTATTGCCAAGATTTGTAATCTTGTTCTTATTATGAGATAGTATGAGTGTGCCGTCTAATTGCCAGTCGTGAGTATTTATTATATTGCTCTCAATAGTGAGTTCCACACCACGGTTCTCTATGTTGCCGTCATTGACCCACATTTTGTCGTAGCCTGAGGATGGAGCAAGATTACGCTGCCGAAGAAGATCTTTTGTTTTCTTGATGTAGGCATCGAAGCCGAAGCGGAGTCTATTGTTGAAAAAACCCATATCAAGACCGAAGTCAAACTGATGGGTCGATTCCCATTTCAAATCGGGATTCGGGATGCCGCTCCATACTCGGTTGATACCTCCCTGCCCTGTCCAGCCGGATACATAACCGGGACCAATGGTTGTGACCCACGAACCGTTGTTGAAATATTTTTCCGTGCCATAGCGGCTAAGGGTCTGATAGGCACTGATACCTTGATTTCCCGACAGGCCATAGCTTAAACGGAACTTCAATTCATTGAATACACCCAATCTACTGATAAATTCCTCCTGATGGGCTTTCCAGCTGATTGCTCCCGATGGGAAATAAGCCCATTTATTATTTTTACCGAATTTCGAAGAGCCGTCGGCACGAAAGGTGACAGTTGCCAGATAACGATCATCGTAGGTATAGTTAAATCTACCCATATACGACACTAATTTAGTGTCGAGCTTGCCGTTTGATACGCTGTTCTGTTCGGGATTGCCGGCACCCATATTTTCATTGCCCAATGCCTCGTTTACAAAGTTGCGTGCTATAAGTCCTGAGCTACGCTCTGTGTAGGTCTCATAAGAGAAACCTGCCATTGCTCTAAGAGAATGTTTGCCGAAGTCCTGATTATAGTTGGCAAATGTCTCGGATACCAGGTTCTGTCCTTGCCAATTGCTGATCTGAGCCTGACCGTTGTTAAACTCACCTGCCTCAGTATATTTCTTGGGATAGTAGTTATCACTGATTGAACTGCCATACTTATAATTAAGCTGTGTAGTCAGAGTGAGTTGAGGAAGGATAGTCCAATCGAGAGCACCTGATGAAATCACATCAATTCCTTTGGATTGCTGCTTGCGGTGTTCGGTGAGAGCCACGGGATGCTCAAAGTCGCTTGAGTTGGTAAGGTAGTAGTCGCCGTTTTCGTCATATACCGGAAAGATGGGATTTCTCCAGTAGGCAAGCCAACCGTTATTGTTACGCACGTTGCGACTCAATATATTCATCACCCGAATCTTGAAATTGCTGAAAAGCTTATGCTCCACGCTCAGATTATAGCCGTATTTCTTATAATCATCCTTTACAAACAGACCTTGATCAGTATAATAGTTGGCGCTGAGAGCAAAGTTAGTCTTATCATTTGAGCTTTGCACTGATACTGTTGTATTGTTTGACACCGGCGTATCACGGAGCGTTATATCATCCCAACGGGTATTGGTGCTCCACGTGGTCATCAACTCCTCTATCGAAGGGTAATAGATGCCTGTTGAACTTACCTTACCTACATACAAAGGCTCTAATCCACCATTGATTCGTCCTTCATTGTTGAGTGATGCCATAAGCACGGGGTCGCGCCAGAGGTCGAGTTTAGTTGATTTCTGCGAAAGTGTAACCTGCTGCCGTATATTTACTACAGTCTTGCCTTTATTAGCCTTCTTTGTTGTAATCATAATGACACCGTTAGCACCTCTTGAACCGTAGATTGCCGAAGCGGAAGCATCTTTGAGTATCTCGATTCCAACAATATCAGCAGGGTTAATCTGTTTCAGATCGCCGGCATCTCCCAAAGGGAAACCGTCTACCACCACAAGCGGAGAATTAGAGCCGTTCAAAGAGCTGGCACCACGTATTCTTACAGTTGACCCTGCTCCGGGATCCTGAGAGGAGTTATTGACTGACAATCCGGCGGCACGACCTTGCAATAGGCCTTCGACTGAATTTGCCGGTGTCGTCGTGATAGCCTCAGGCTTTACGGAAGTCACTGATCCTGTCAAGTCGCTTTTCTTTACCGAGCCATAACCGATAGCCACCACCTCATCAAGCGTTGTGGAATTTGATGTCATTACCACATCAACCTTCGTCCTGCCATTGACCGGCTCCTTCTTCGGGTCCATTCCTATGTAAGAGAATATCAGGACAGCATTTTTTGAAATGCCTATAAATTTATATTCTCCGTCTATATTTGTCATTGTGCCGTTGCTGGTGCCGTCTACCCTGACCGACACACCTATCAGAGGCTCATTATTTTCGTCGACAACCAATCCGGACACGTTTATATTGCCGGATGATTGCGCATAGGCTTCCCGACCACCGCCAAATAGCAGACATAACGCTAATAGCGGATATAGCAACCCTATTAATTTTCTTATTGATTTCATAAATGAGGTATTGATTTGAAGAGTTTCTTATTCTAAAGTTGTGAAATATTGCAATATTTTCTTGGTTACAAAATTACTTAGAGATTCGGCAAAAACCGTACATTTTTCAGCTATATAATTATACTATTTTGAACTGATGAATAAAATGATTTGATTTAACAGATGTTAATCTAACACTACTATATTCCGGCGGCTTAATTCGGCAGCCCTTCTACATTCCTCCGATTCAAGATGGTCGAGCAGTTCGTTAAGTTCACAACTTGCCAAGCCTATATGCTTATCGGCACAACCGTAATAAACGAGTAGATTACCCTTCACAATCACGTTGCCGGTGGGAAATACACATCCGTTGTAGTAGCCTTTCAACTCGTGCTCCTGATCCGGCTCAAGTATCGGTTCTGTAGTACGCCCTATTATATGCAGAGGATTTTCTTTGTCAAGTAAGAGTGCGCCCACCCTATAATGGCCAAGCCCACCGTGCTCCACCCCGTGATATAGCATCAGCCAGCCACGCTCTGTGAGGATTGGCGGTGTGCTGCCTCCGATTTTCTCTTCCCAGGTTCCCTCTATTCCGGTAAGCAACAAATGACTTTCCTTTGATTCCCAATCAAGTAGGTCATCAGAATACTTTAACCAGATTGCAGGGTAATCCGTACCATATCTTTGACCTACAAACTGCTTGGGACGGTGGATAAGCACATATTTCCCATCTATCTTTTCGGGGAAAATAATAACGTCACGGTCATCAAGCACAGGAGATGTGATACGGCCTAAGCGGCGATAGGTATAAAAATCCTTTGTAACCGCCAAGCCCGTATTTCCGAGGTTGTCTCTTATCGCCTTAGGCATAAACTCATCGCAATCGGGAGTGGCAACCACATCATGGGCATTTTTCCAATACTGACCCGGAGGGAAAGGACGATAGGCATAGGTGACGAAGAAATTTTCACCGAATTTTACAATTCGGGGATCTTCAACACATCCTGAGTCAGGACCGTCAGCACTGGGACCGAATACAGGCTTTGACGACACACGCTTGAAAGTGAATCCGTCTGTACTCGTAGCCAACCCGAATCTGATCACGTGCTCCTTATCTTTTCCGGCAGCACGGTAGAGCATATAATATATGCCGTTGTCATAGATCACACCCGGATTACAGGTCACTAAGGCTTCCCATTCGTTCCCCTCACAAGGAGACAATACCGGATTTTCCTTATGTTTCTTTAATTTCATAATATATAGGTTTTTATGATGTTACTATTATGCGAATAAAATCCATACAAAAGCAGAGAGAATAAGCAAAACCAACGCCCAGAAAAGATAGCTGTTAAGCCAATT
>CAMWTL010000150.1 GCA_947177145.1 uncultured Porphyromonadaceae bacterium | reverse complement strand
AAAGCGGTGGTGAAGCATATAGAGGTCTACGGGGATATGCATCGCTATATACCTTACCTTGCCAAGAATGCCGGATATAGGAATATCGGTGAGAAGGTAGTGCATCATCAGGCACGTAAATACGGACGCACCAAATTCGGGCTTGACCGTTTCATCAACGGTTATCTCGATTTGGGCACACTTTGGTTTCAGTCGAAATTCGGAGTCAAACCTATGCACATATTCGGCCTGTTGGGTTCGGTTATGTTTGTTCTCGGGTTTCTTGCAGTGCTCGTGGTGCTGATTTTGAAGATTGTTAGCATGAACAGCGACACATATTATTTCTATGTCACCAAATCGGTATATTTCTATCTTTCCCTTGCCGCTATGATTATGGGTCTGCAATTCTTTCTTACCGGATTCATCGGAGAATTGATCACACGCAATTCGCCTGAACGTAACAATTATCTGATAGGTGAGGAGTTTTGATATGAAGAGATTTATAAGGAGAATCTTTCCTCTCATTGTGGTGTTTGCGATAGCGATAGTGGTCGGCTGCTCCAACGATGAATGTTACGACAATAAGAACTCGTTGCCACTGGCAGGTTTCTATAGCTCTGAAGAAGTGCCTAAGCAGGTGAGTCTTGACTCTGTTTCCATATACGGTGTCGGTGCTCCGGGCGACAGTGTGCTCCATGATTCCGTACGTGGACTCAACCAGAGCTATCTTCCGTTCAGGATTGACCAGAACTCCACCAAATACGTGATTCGCTATCTCACAGGGCTGCCGGGTAAATTGAGGATGAGGGATACCATAACCTTCAAATATGAGATAATTCCGTGGTTTGTGTCATCCGCGTGCGGTGCGATCTACAAGTATAAGATGGACACTATCATAACCACTCATAATATCATTGATTCTGTCACCTGTCCCGGAGGTACGATTGACAATGCCAACATTGAGAATCTGAAAATATATTTCAGGGTGTCAAACTCCGACGACGAAGAATAAGTAGCATACAATCCTTATGGTACAAAGAAAACTCATATTCCTTTTGATAGCTATCTTATTCGGATTGGCTGCTTTGCCTGTGGCTGCACAGAAGAAGATAACTCCTGTGGACAATGACCCCACCAAGCCTCCTCAGCCTGTGCTGCATTACTATGACAAGCACGGTAATCCCCTTGACGAGCCTGTGCTTTTCCTCGCAGACCTTGACACTGTGACCCAGGCAAAGCCGGGCCCCGTCTATCCCTTATGGGAGTCGGTGAGCGTGGGCGCGAATTTCTTTGACGGAATAATGATGCTTGCCGGTCAGAAATATGCCAGTTTTGACGTGTGGGCTATGCTCTCTTTGCATAATTGGATTCAGCCGGTGGTGGAGCTTGGTATCGGTATTGCTAATAATAAACCTGAAGAGGGCAACTTCCACTATAAGGGTAAACCCTCTTTTTACGGTAAGATAGGTTTGAATTACAACTTTCTTTACAAGAGCAATCCCGATTATCAGATACATATCGGTCTGCGAGGGGCATATACCCATTTCCGCTACGAAATAACCGACATCACTATAAATTCTTCCTATTGGGACCAGAGCAATCATTTCTCGATACTTGATCAGAAGGCACATGCCCTCTATGGAGAATTGTTAGGTGGTATCAAGGTCAAGATATGGAAAAATATCTCAATGGGTTGGGATGCGCGTTTCCGGTTTAAGTTTAAAAGTACCAAAGGAAGCAATTCTTCGCCTTGGTTCATTCCGGGCTACGGCACCTCTTCGCCACTTTCTGCATCCTTTTCCCTCATATATACCGTTCCGATAAACAAGGGTAGGAAAACTGTCGAACTTCCGGATGATGTGAAGGAACTGCCCGACGGTGGCGTTGCTCCTCCGACTGACGATCCGGATGCGTTGCCGGAGCGCAAGGAAATCATTTTACCGGAGAAGGGCAACAGTCCACAAGGGTTAGAGTAGTTGAGGCAGGACGGTAAAAGGTGGATAAACAGACATTTTATGTGAACACTCCTGCATATAAGGTCAGAAGGGGTACATTTGAGTAATAAATTTACTGAAATGTGCTCCTTTCTTTTAATTCGGGTTTGTAATTTTGCGCTGACTACACTTCCTATGGTCAATGCCGAAACGTAAGGTTTCGGATAATATGTATTTTAATGTTTTTCCTATATTATTTCTAAATCATGAAAAAGGTAATTATTTCAGTATTGCTGATGGCTCTGACGGCGATGGCATGGGCGCGACCGTCGAGGAAGATTATAGATGACGGCGGCAGCGGACCCTATAAGGCTGAAGCTATATCAGAGCCTACCTTGCCCGACTTTACGGTCTATAAGCCGGCGGATCTACGGGCAGCTGTTACCCAGGGTGGACCACTCCCGCTGATTGTGTTTGCCAACGGAGGATGCAACGACACTTCGTTGCCTCATGAGCGTATGCTAAACGACCTTGCCTCATATGGTTATCTGGTGGTAGCCTTAGGAGAGATGCAAGACAGCATAAATGATCGGGAGCTTCATAAATCGCCTAATGAGGATATGATTAGGGCTATTGACTGGGCGGAGAACCATAACAGGGATTCAAAGAGTCCTTATTTCAAAAAATTAGATATGGAGTATGTGGCTTTAGGCGGTCAAAGCTGTGGTGGCGCTCAGGTACTTGCCAATTGCTCTGATCCGAGGGTAAAGACATGTATTATGCTCAATTCCGGTATGGGAAATATGGAAATGGCAGGTGCAAGCAAGGAGTCGCTCAAGAATCTGCATTGCCCGATACTCTATGTGGCAGGTGGAGAAGGAGATGTGGCTTATCTGAATGCATTGGCTGACTATGACAGGATTGACAACGTACCTGTGGCTTTCGCAAATCAACTTAGGGTAGGTCACGGTGGCACATTCCATGATGAGTTTGGAGGTTCATTCTCTCGACTTGTTCGTGCATGGCTAAGTTGGCAATTTAAGGACCAGAGAAATAATATTGATGTGTTTCTACGTAACCGTATGAGGGATTTCCCTGATTACACAATGAAGGCGAAGAACTTCCCGGATGCCAACGAGCCTTTCACCGTGAAGGAGATACACTGTAAGAGCCGTGATGGAAAGGATATTTGGGGTCAGCTCTATATGCCTACGACTCAGGAAAAACAGGTGCCTATAGTGATAATGGCACACGGTTATAATGGCACTCATTATGAGCCGAAACCTTTTGCCGAGAGCCTTGCAATGAATGGGGTGGCAAGTTATATCTTTGATTTCTGTGGTGGAAGTAACAATAGCAAAAGCGATGGTGAGACCACTGAGATGACGATTTTCACTGAAAAGGGAAATGTGGAAGACATCACCGAGATGGTGAAATCTTGGGAATTTGTTGATCCTGCCCGCGTCGCACTTCTCGGATGCAGTCAAGGCGGTCTTGTAGCCGGACTGACAGCGGCTGCAAATCCTGATGCATATAAATCACTTATATTGGTATATCCTGCTTTCACCATTCCTGCTACTGCACCTATGATGCTGAAGCGTTTTGATGCTGACGGTGGCAAGCCACAGGATGTCATGGGGATGAAGTTAGGACGCGGCTACTATGAGGCGATTAACGGTATGGATGCCCTTGACAGCATAGGTGCTTATAAAGGAGATGTTTTCATTGTATATGGCGATAAGGATATGATTGTTGCCGGAGGTGTAGACAAAGCTGTTGAGAAATATGAGAAATGCAAGACTCAAGTAATCTCCGGTGGTGACCATGGCTTCTCCAATTATCGTCACCATGAGGAGGCTACAGGTGGTATCGTTGACTTTGTTTTGAAAACATTATCCAAACCGTATGGCAGATGGCATCATGAGTTCGACCCTGCAAATCCGGATGTGCATGATCCGGTAATGGCTAAGGAAAACGGTAAATATTATATGTTTACCACAGGTATGGGTGTCGGTATGATGTCGTCGGACGATATGAAGACGTGGAAAATGGAGGAACAGCCTTTGAACCCGATTCCGGAGTGGGCGAAGGAACCTGTGCCGGCATATAGGGGGCATACCTGGGCACCGGATATCATCAAGGTTGGTGATAAGTGGTATCTATATTATAGTTGCTCTACATTCGGTAAGAATATTTCTGCCATCGGTGTTGCTACAAACAAGACTCTCGATCCGCAATCGCCGGACTATAAATGGGAAGATCAAGGTATGGTCATAATGTCGCAGCCCGGAGTCACCGACTGGAATGCTATCGACCCTAATGTGGTAATTGACAAGAAGGGTAATCCTTGGCTCACTTTTGGCTCTTTCTGGGACGGCATACAGTTGGTGCAGTTGGAGAAAGATATGAAAACCCCAATAGGACAACCTGTAACGATAGCACGTCGTCGCAATCCTGATGCCGTAGCCCACTGGCAGCCGACTGCCAACACCAACGCTATAGAGGCTCCTTTTATAACCCATAAGGACGGTTATTACTATCTCTTTGTAAGTTATGACTACTGTTGCAAGGGTATGAGCAGCAACTACAAGACAGCCGTAGGCAGGAGTAAGAATGTAGCCGGTCCTTATCTTGACAAGGAGGGGAAAGATATGGCAGAGACAGGTGGGACTATCCTTGTGGCTGAAGGACCTGACTATAGCGGAGTAGGACATTGCAGCGTCTATGACTTCGATGGTAAATGGTATATTGCAGCCCACGGCTATGATAAGCGACGTAACGGAGCAAGTAAACTGTATCTTCATGAGTTAAATTGGAAAGATGGCTGGCCTGAGATAATCGAGGATTAAGTAAGATAGAACAGAACAATAAGGTGTAAAAAGATGTTAAGGGTGATAGGGGGGTTCACGCTCTGTGGGCTTCCCTATCATATTGCATAGTGAACTTCTGTCGAAGTGTAGGACGGAATTCAACGATGTGAATATTTCAAATCATAGTCATAAATTTTAACACAGTCATAAAACTATTAAAAGCTGAAAGACATGAAAGTATTGCTGATATTAGGAAGTGCACATGTAAACGGCTGCACTGCGAGAGGCTTGAAAGAGGTTGAGAAGGAACTTAATGCCGGAGGCATAGAGACCGAGTGGATTAAGATAGGTTCCAAGGATGTAAGGGGTTGTATAGGCTGTGGTTTCTGCCGGGAACACGGACGCTGTGTATTCAACGACATTGTAAATGAAACAGCCCCGAAGTTTGCTGAGGCTGACGGCATCGTTGTGGGCACTCCGGTATATTATGCCGGACCTAACGGTCAGGTTCATTCCTTCCTTGACCGCCTCTTCTACAGCACCTCCGGCTTGTTTGACAAGGCTATGAAAGTGGGTGCTACGGTAGTGTCTTCTCGTCGTGCAGGCTCCACAAGTGCTTTTGATGATATCAACAAATACTTTACCATCAGCGCTATGCCCATAGTTTCAAGTACATATTGGAATGAGGTGCATGGCTTCACGGAGCAAGATGTTGAAGCTGACCTTGAGGGACTTCAGACCATGAGGAATTTAGGTCGCAATATGGTGTTTATGCTTAAGGCTATCGCCCTTGCTAAGAAAGAATATGGTGTGCCTCAGCAGGAGCGCGGAGTGTTTACCAATTTCCATTGCGAGGGTTAAAGTAAGTGTTTTCAAGGCTAATGTAGAATTGGAGGAGACATATGGTACAGGAATTGAAAAATCATCTGCTTAAGGTTGTGATAGACAGCCATGGAGCCGAGCTTCAGAGCATTGTAGACCTACGCACAAATCACGAGTTTCTTTATCAAGGCAACACGCAGTATTGGGCACGTCGCTCACCTGTGCTCTTTCCGCTTGTAGGATCTGTGTGGAATGGAAAGTTCCGGATGGACGGGAAGGAATTTGCTATGGGACAGCACGGCTTTGCACGTGACAGTGAGTTTACGGTAATTCCCGATACACCTGATGATGAGGCGTGGTTTGCGCTTGATTGGAATGAGCACACATATGCGATATATCCGAGAAAATTCCGTCTTGAGATAGGCTATAAACTCTACGAGACACGTCTCACCGTGATGTGGCGTGTGAAGAATGTCGATGATAAGGATATGAATTTCCATATCGGTGCCCACCCGGCATTCAATTATCCCGATTTCAGTCCGACCGATGCCGTACACGGCTATTTCTTGTTTGACAAGGTTGATTTGCATACCCAGCTCTTGAAAGAGAAGGGTTGTATTACCGAGGAGGAGCAGAAGGTGGAACTTGATTCGGAAGAGATGCTGCCGATTACCGCTACCACATTTGACATTAATACCATCATTCTTGCCAATCAGGATGTGCGCAGGGTATCGCTTCTTGACAAGCAGCGCAGACCATATCTCTCGGTGTTGTTCAACGCTCCTGTGGTAGGTATGTGGTCGCCGTCGCCGGAAGCACCGTTTGTATGTATAGAGCCATGGTGGGGACGGACTGACCGAATCGGTTTCAACGGAGATTTCTCAGAGCGTGAATATGTCAATACCATTGGAGCAGGGCATACTTTCAGTGCCTCTTATATGGTAATCTTCGAGCGTCTATAATATTTTTGAGCAAAAAACTTGCATACGAGGAGAATATTTATTAATTTTGCAGTCGCTAATTCCGCCAAGGCTCAAAAAAGTGGGCATAGAAATGTTCCGCCCAACGGATTAATTGAATTTCAATTATTTTATAGTAAATGTACGCTATTGTAGAAATCAAGGGACAGCAGTTTAAAGCTGAAGAGGGTAAATACCTTTATGTCCATCATCTCGGCGATGAAGTGAAAGAGGGAGACGCAGTTTCTTTCGACAAAGTGCTTCTTCTCGATGCCGACGGCGACGTTAAAGTTGGAGCTCCTGCCGTTGAAGGTGCTAAAGTAAATTGCGAGGTTCTTCTTCCTCTTGTAAAGGGTGAGAAAGTGATTGTATTCAAGAAAAAACGTCGCAAAGGCTACCGTCGTAAAAACGGTCACCGCCAGCAGTTTACAAAGGTTTTGGTAAAATCAATCGAAAAGTAAAAAAACAACTCATCAGATATGGCACATAAAAAAG
>CAMWTL010000149.1 GCA_947177145.1 uncultured Porphyromonadaceae bacterium | reverse complement strand
TTTAATCGTCGAGATGACGGGGAGCGAAGAGGATTGTGACTATACCGCCGATAAGCATCACAGCGATTGACACCACAAGCACAAGAGTCGTGCCTCCTGCCTTAAGCAGTACGGGGATGCAGAATACTCCTAACACAGCTCCTATCTTGCCGATTGATGCTGCAAGTCCTGAGCCTTGACCGCGTACCTCCACCGGATATACTTTGGCAGGGAGGACATAGGTCATAAGATGAGGACCCATATTGAGGAAAAGCTCGAATGCCATAAAAGCTCCGATTGAGAGCCATTTTGAAAGACCGTAGTGATAGGAATAGAGCAGCACGGCAAGCGAGATGGCACTGAGGAAAAATCCTAACCATTGTATCTTGCCACCTTTCATCTTATTGATGAGGAAGAGCCCTAAAACGAATCCCGGAAGCATTATACAGGAGATAAGGAATGTCACCTCTACTGAATTGGCTACGTGGAGCAGCTTTGACTCGCCGGGTGCTACGTGTTCGATACCGAGAGCCATCACGAGGATTGGCAGGAACACTCCGATGCCATATACTCCAAGACCCTCGCACGCCCAGGGTATACCGGTGAAGATGACGTTGCGCCAGTTTTTCTTCATAAACTCCCAATTTGAGATCTTTGCCGCCGGCTTAACTTGAGGTTTTGCAATGGGAGGAGCCACGTTGACATCGTTGCCAAGGAAATTATGAACATCTATCTCCGCTTGCTTCATATCACCGTGTCCGGCAAGCCATGTGGGGCTTTCCCAGAAGTGAATACGTGTGACGAACATCAGTCCTGAGATCACAATCATAATCCAAAGGAGTTGTGGCCATAGGTTGGCATCGGTCCAGTCTTTTACAATAAGGTAACAGATACCAGCTACGACAATGTTGCCTAGAGCACTTGCAGCCTTTGCTCCGCCCACCATTATGAATTTCCACTTGGCAGGCATAAGCTCCGAGATATAGTCGGAGTCGAGACTATACTCGCCGCCAATTCCGAAACCCATTACGAAGAGGGAAACTACCAAAACCGGAATATTAGGAAAAATCAGTGCCGCTATTGATGCTGCGCATATGATAATGGGGCAGAGGCGGAAAAACTTGATGTAGCCATATTCATCAGATAACCGACCGAACACCACCGACCCGAACACGATGCCGATAAGGTCCATTGCACCGATAAGACCCTGCATAAAAGAGCTGAGTTCAGGATGCGCGTTTATCTGGTAAAGAGGTATGATGATCGAAACGAGAGTCGCAAGACCCGTTCCGATAAGCTGACCAAGGGAGGCAACCGTCGTAATCCAATAGTGCCGCCATGTCAAAGGCGCGTTGTTGATAGTGTAACTCATATTATAACATTTTTATAATAAGTCAGCCGGGTGAGATGACCCGGCTGCCATAAGATATTGCGTAAAATTAATTAGCTGTCTTTGGTTGGAAGAACTTATAAGCCGGGAGGAGGAAAATCCATGTGCCGAGGCAGAACGGGCCGGTAAGGGTGGGAAGTCCCATCGGAGCGAAGAAAGCATTCATTGCAGCCTGGATGAAGACGGTGGCAATTGTGCCGAATACAGCCCAGAGGGCAGCTCTCCAAGAGAAGTTGCAGAAAGTGGCTCCGAGTGCGATGGCTGTCAAGACTGCGGAGAACCCGTAAAGACCGTTGGCAACGTCAATGCCGGGAGCTTTCCAAAGCAGTGCGATTGCAAGAGCGATAGCTGAACCTATGGCTGCCCACAGTGCAGCTCTCCATGAGCTTACTGCGAGTCCGGCAAGGAAGAATACGCCTGTTACCCAAGATTTGATAAGGAAGACCTGTGAGATGCCACGGAGCCAATAGACCACGAGGTAGCCGAAACCAACGTCTATATGTCCTACATGACCGTGAGCAAATTCAGGGGTACCCATATATTCAGCCGGGAAACCAGCGAAGAGACGTGCGGAAAGGAGGAAAATCCATGTGCAGAACACAAAGGGGAAAGTGAAGGAGGAGAGTTTCCAGCGACCAAGTACATTATCCATACCCGACTGAGCCACAGTGGTAAGTGCCGAGCAAAGGATCAGAGCTATCCACATCCAAACTGTGTTGGCAAGGAAAGTCGGGAATGCGCAACCGACAAGGACACCGTTGAAGCCCCAGAGGCCGTTGGCTCCATGTTTATCGGGCAAGCGAAGGATATAACCTGCAAGTGTAGATACCAATACACCTACGAGTGCTCCCCAGGCTACGAGAGGGAAGCCCTCTTCATATGCGCCCCAAAATATGCCGGCGAGGAACAGAATGCCGGTCCACATATTGTCTTGGAACATAACTTGTCCAATACCACGAGCAACGGTACGTGGAAACTCTTTCACCGATGCCTGAATAAAAACTTTGTCGAATGCCATACGGGTTTATAGTTTATGATTTATTGTTAATTGTTTATGGGAGGAGAGGAGGAAGTGGTTTTGAGTTAGGAGGGGGTAGCGGCTGACTGAGGAGTGGTTGAGGTGGTCTGTGAGTTGGATGCCTGATTTTGAGATTGGTTTTTAGAATCAGATTTATCCGTAGGTGACATACTTAATATCGGATTCTTACCCTCCTGATTGTGCTTGGTGAGAATGTTAGTGACATAGACCGTAAAAATCGGGAACATCATCATGCCTATTGCTGCCAGGAGCACGGAAAGAACCTTACCAACAGTTGTGACAGCCACGATGTTTGATCCTACTGTAGTGGCGTCCATAAATGCCCACCAAACAGCGTCTCCGTATGTTTTCACTCCGGGATTCACACCCTTTTCAAAAAGGAAGAAAGCGAGTGAGGAGAAGTAGATAGTAAAGAGAAGAGTCATAAGATAGGATATGAAGAGTCCGGTGGCTCTATTGTAGGTAAACCAGCTTACAACTATTGACATAGCATAGCCTCCACGGATAAGGGGTATATAACGTATACAATAGGTAAGCATCGGTGAGAATTCCCAACCGTAATGGGATATTATCGCGTTGTAAGGAATCGAAACGAAAAAGAATATGAAGCGGGTTGCCAAGTAATGCTTCCTATCGGGGGAGAGGAAGTATTCAATAAAAAAGTCGGCTAAAAAGACTACGCATATCCATAGCTGCACATGCATAAACTGAGGTACCTTATAGAAGGCTTCGTTGCGATAACTATCTATCGAAATACAAATTACGAGAAAAATAGAAAGACCGAGAATCAATACATGGAGGCAGTCGTAAATACCTCTCTTTTTAAATATATGATTCAGACGTTCGGTCTGGGTTTGTGTAGATGCGTTACTCATAATATTGGATTGATTACTGTTTTGTGGAAACACTGCTGCGTGTGCAGCAAGCATAGTTGGTTGGAAATATGGATTTCGTTTTTATAACAACTTAACATATATTAAGGTTTGAATAAACAAAGGCTCGGAATTTGTATATGTTAAATTTTTTTTGTTAATTCGCTGAAGAAAATATCAAATTCATGAAAATACTGCATACCTCCGACTGGCATCTTGGCCAGATGTTATATAGCTATGACCGCACCGAAGAATATCGGCATTTTTTCACCCGACTTAAAGAGATTCTAAGATGGGAAATGCCGGACGCGATGCTGGTGAGCGGCGATATTTTTGACGTCTCAAACCCATCGGCAGCCGTAGCCCGAATGTTTAAGGATACGATTCTTGAGCTTCACACGCTTGTGCCCGATATGAAGATAATCGTCACTGCCGGAAACCATGACAGCGCATCGCGCATTGACATCGACAGAAATCTGTGGCGTTCAAGCGGGATTCATGTGATAGGTGGTCTTGACCGTAAGGACGGGACATATAATTTCAGTGACATTATTATTAAAATAGCCGACAAGGGCTACGTGGTGGCACTCCCTTTTGTGAACAGAGCATCTTTACCAAAGTTAAAGAATGGAAAAGGTGGAGAAGAAGCACTCTTCGGAGCTTTGGAAGAGAAGGTAAATAAAATCAATACGGAGGGACTGCCTGTAGTTCTTATGGCACACCTTGCCGTGGCAGATTGTGATATGCAAGGTCATAGGGAAAGGCCTATCGGTGGATTTGATGCAGTAGACGTTGAGGTGTTCGGCTCAGGATTTGACTACGTGGCTTTAGGCCATATACATAAACCGCAATGTTTCGGCAATGGCAGGATTGCTTATAGCGGGGCTCCCTTAGCAGTGAGCTTTGACGAGGATTTTCCGCATACCGTTTCGATTGTGAATGTGGAAAGGGGGGAGAGTCCGGAGATTGAGAATTTGGAAATAAAACCTCTACGTGCTTTGAAGACAATACCGGAGGAGGGAGTGCCATTCAAGAAAGCTCTAAAAACAATCGACAAGCTGTCAGATAAAGATCTGTCGTATATAAGGCTTAATGTATGTCAGGAAGAAGATTTACCCGTTGACTGTATGGAGCAGGCGGTGGCAAGGTCAAAGGATAAAAATTGCCGTTTCTGCACTTTCAAGTTCACTTCCGTGAGAGAGACACCGGCTGAACCGCTCCTTTCCGGATTGAAGACCTTTGAATTTAAGGAAATGGAGCCTTGTGAAGTGGCAGAATCCTATTTCCGCTCAATGGGTATAAGCGAAACGCTTACCAATGACTACCTTGATCTAATTATGCAGATTCAGGAGGAACTGTCGCAGGAAGATGACTCTGTAAAAAGAGGATAAGGATAAGAATGTGTAGGGCATAAAGATTTAGAAGGAAGAGAAACATATGCAACTGAAAAAACTCACCATACATAATATCGCATCCATTGAGGATGCAACTATAGATTTTTCCGGTATGGAATTGGGTAAAGCTCCGATTTTTCTGATATGCGGAGAAACCGGAGCCGGAAAGACCACCATACTCGATTCAATATGTCTTGCTCTTTATGGTGAAACGTCGCAGGAAGATGACTCTGTAAAAAGAGGATAAGGATAAGAATGTGTAGGGCATAAAGATTTAGAAGGAAGAGAAACATATGCAACTGAAAAAACTCACCATACATAATATCGCATCCATTGAGGATGCAACTATAGATTTTTCCGGTATGGAATTGGGTAAAGCTCCGATTTTTCTGATATGCGGAGAAACCGGAGCCGGAAAGACCACCATACTCGATTCAATATGTCTTGCTCTTTATGGTGAAACACCAAGAATGACTTCTGTGAGCAAGGAAGAACTCGAGCTTATGGAACCAAGCGACAGCAGGACCGAGCGTTATTATAGCAACGACAATTCGCAGCTGCTTCACAGAGGGGCGGGCGAGGGTTTTTCTAAGCTGTTGTTTATGGGCAACGACGATAAGGACTATGAGGCGGTGTGGGAGGTGCATAGGGCACACAACAAGGCACACAAGCGTCTTCTGCGTCCCACACGTCTGCTTTGTGCCGTTGATGGAAGCTATAGTGAAAACCGTATCGCCGAAATAAAGGCAAAGGTGATTGAGCTTACGGGCTTGGAATATGACCAGTTCTGCCGGACTGTTATGCTTGCCCAGGGGGAGTTCACAAAGTTTCTGAAGAGCAATAAAGCGGAAAAGTCGGAGATACTTGAAAAACTGACGGGCACCGAAATCTATTCAAAATTGGGTATAAGGATAGCCGAGAAATATAATAAGGTAAAAGGGGATTGGCAACAGCTTAAAGAGGAGATAGAGCGGGTGAGTCTTCTGACTGATGATGAGCTGGAAGCCAAGAGGAATCGTCAAGAGGAGATTTCAAGACTGGTAAAGGAAAAGACTGAGGCACGTCTTGGAATAATTGACAAGTTGACATGGCTCACCACGGCATCAAAAAATGAAGACATCAGAAAAAGTGTAGCTGCCAACATTACCCTTCTTGAGGAGAGTATGGAGAGTGAGAGCTACCGTAATGACCGAATATTGGTGAGAGACTACGAGGTTTCAGGTGAGGGGAGAGCTGCACTTGCCAATTTTAAGAAGAATGAGGAGGAAATGAAGGTACGCCAAGAAAGCCTTCCTTTCTTACAGAAAGATGTGGAGCAAGCCTCGATGCTTGAAAAGGAGGCTACTGAGAAGTGTAGGGGTTTGGAACAGGATGTGGCATCAATTGAGGAGGCAATCGATAAGATCGACGTGGATAAGTTGACTAAGGACTACCACGCGCTCACTGACAGAGATAAGATGCTTGCTGACCTTCTTACTCAGACGGAGAAACTGAGAGGAGATGAGAAAGCCTTAAGTATACTTGAAGGGCAGAATAAGGAGTTAACAGCCCGAAGAGAGGAAAACATTAAAAAAGCTGAGGCTTTGAGAGAGCCGGTGGCTACTGCCGATAAGGAATTGTCTGAATGGACAGAGAAATTGTCGAAAGCAGAGATGTCGGTCAGCGATATGGTGAAGGATCTACGCTCACGTCTGAAGAAGGGTGAGCATTGTCCGGTGTGCGGTGCGCTTGTCGACAAAGAGATTACCGATGAATATTTCGAATCGCTTTTGACACCTTTGAGGGATTCGAAAAAGAGGGCAGAGATAATGTATCTCACTTTGAAATCGAATGAGGAGGCAGCCGAGAAACTTGTGATGTCAGACGAAAAGATGATCAAGAGGGTACAGGGGAAAATTAAGAACGCTTCTGATGCTCTTGAGGTGACCCGAAATAAGACAGCACAGATGATAAAGAAAGTCGGGTTGGATTCCTTGTCTGAAGAGGAGATTGAGACGGCTTGTAGTAAGGAACGTGAGGATTTAAGTATACAGATAGAGATCCTTAAGGAAAAACAGAAGTTGGTAGAGAATCTTCAGAAAGATCTGAGGAAACTTAGGAAAAAGCTGAAGGATGCCAATGCCGCTGCCGAGAAGGTAAAAGAGACGGCTGCCAATGTAAGATTGAAGCTGAAAGAGACAGATGGAGAGATAAAGGCTCTCAATACCACACATGAGAGGCTTTGGGAGGATATGCGTGTGTTCTTCATCAATAATCCTGAGGTGACTATGGCAAGACTTACCAAGTTGGCAACCTACAACCAAAGTGAAATTCAAAGTCTGAAAGAACGGCTTGATTCGGTTGAAGACAAACTGAAGTTGGAGAAAGGTAAGATGGAAGCCATACTCACTCAGATTTCAGCCCATGAGCAGGTGCGTCCTGACTTTGAAGAGAATGAAACAAAG
>CAMWTL010000148.1 GCA_947177145.1 uncultured Porphyromonadaceae bacterium | reverse complement strand
AACAAGGAGATCCATTTCCAGAACATGATGGCGATAGCGTGCAAGATGATGGGCTTGTCGGTGAGGACGGAGATACATTCGAGCATGGGGAGGTGTGACATGCAGATCGAGACACCGGCATACGTCTACATCTTCGAGTTCAAGGTGGACGGCAGCGCGGAGGAGGCGCTGGGTCAGATCCGTGAGAGGGACTACGCGGGTCGCTTCGGGTCAGACCCACGCACAGTGTTCCTGATCGGCGCCAACTTCTCCACCAAGACGCGCACCCTCACCACCCCCTGCCTCATCGAAACTATACGTAAATAAAGTGTGTCGGCTTTTGGAGAAAGCTTATTAAGCATCAGATAGAATAAAGCTAAGCATAAGATAGAATAAAGTTTAAACTTTGCTATATACGGTAGGGATGACCGGGATAGCTGAGAGCTTTATAATAGAAATATAGTATAGGGTAAGAGACGAGGAGTGGCATTAATAGTATAGGATAAGAAGAGAGGCATTAATAGTATTAGATAAGGAGTGAGGAGAGACATTATACCAAGAAATTTGTATGGTAGGGTAAGGTGGTGATAAATAAGCATATATGTAAAATGTTACATCTTGGATGTTACGAATGCGAATGTGTTTGTGACATCCAATTATACTATGTCTACAAATAAGAATGTATTCAAGATTATATGTATTGCACGTGCTACCTTAAAAGAGTAATTTTGCATTGAATCTATTCATAGATAGTCTATGATGGTTCTTTACAAATGCTTTTCGTATAATCTATAAACATGAAAAAATATTTTCTGACCCTTGGCTCTCTTCTGATAGCGGCTGCCGCCTCAGCCACGAACCCGTTAGTGCAGACATGTTTTACCACCGACCCTGCGCCGATGGTTCATAATGACACACTTTATGTCTACACCGGTCACGATGAGAACAAGGCGGATTTCTTCTGGATGCAGGAGTGGCGAGTATATTCCACAACCGATATGGTGAACTGGACCGACCACGGTTCTCCACTTGCTATCGAAGACTTCTCCTGGGGCGATGACCGTGCCTGGGCTCCACAGTGCATTGAGCGTAATGGGAAATTCTATTTCTATGTCCCGCTCCATTCTAAATTGACAGGCGCAATGGCTATAGGCGTTGCAGTGGGCGATTCCCCTACAGGACCTTTCAAGGATGCTATCGGCAAACCCCTTGCTGACGGTAGCTGGGACTATATTGACCCTACTGTCTTTATTGACGATGATGGTCAGGCTTATCTCTATTGGGGTAATCCTACCATATACTACGTGAAGCTCAATGAGGATATGATCTCTTTCGACGGAGAGGTGCAGAAGCTTGTGCCGGATGCCGAAGGGTTTGGTCAGGGCAAGGAGGTGCCAATGGAGCCGGGTAAAGAATATAAGTCATCTTACACGGAAGGTCCCTGGTTCTACAAACGTAATGGCAAATATTATATGGTGTATGCAGCAGGAGGTATACCGGAGCACATTGCCTACTCCATGAGCGATTCCCCTACAGGTCCCTGGAAATATATGGGTATAATCATGCCACAGAAAGATGAATCCAACTCATTCACTATCCATTCCGGCATCACCGATTATAAGGGTAAATCATATTTCTTCTATCATAACGGTCAGTTGCCCGGAGGTGGTGGTTTCGGTCGCAGTATATGTGTCGAGCCGTTTGAATACAACGCTGACGGCACGATCCCGACAATTCTACCTACAAAGGAGGGCGCTCCGGCAATTGCCACTTTCAATCCTTACGGACGTGTAGAGGCTGAGACGATGGCTTGGAGTGAAGGTGTAACAACCGAACCTAATGCTGAGACGGGCGTATATTTGGCAGACATCCATAACGGTGACTATACCAAGTTGGCAAATGTAAACTTTATGAGCGGTGGTCCCAAGACGGTAGGGGCATCTGTGGCAAGTGCATTGCGTGGGGGGCAGATTGAGGTAAGGATGGACTCGCTTGATGGTCCGGTTGTGGCTACGATTGACGTGCCCGGCACAGGCGGTTGGGAAAATTGGCAATATATTGAGGCTCCGGCACAAATTGAGGTGCCCGGGGTACACGATATATACTTTCTCTTCAAAGGCAGAAAAGGACCGAAGCTGTTCAACATTGACTATTGGACTTTCAAATAACCTTCTACCACTGACAAGCTCTGATAATATTTAACTATCTCTCATATCATGAACAGAATCAAATTACTCGCGTTTCTTGTGGCGCTCCTGACAACGGGAATGGCTTATGCCTGGCCCGGCATGCCGATGCCTAAGCTCCATGTGGAAGGTCGCTGGCTCGTAGATGAGGATGGCAACCATGTCAATCTTCATGGCTTCGGGCAGACCTATAGCCCTTGGTTTAACGAAATGGGTTCCAAGTGGAACAACTATAATGTCCAAGAGTGTCTTAAATACAATAAAGATATACTCGACGGTGTGATGGATAGGGCAGGTTGGAAAGCCACCTATATCCGTATGCATATGGACCCCTATTGGAGCAACACTCCCGGAGTGTGGACTTCCGGTGAGAACGATATTTCTGCCTTCGACATGCGTCGTTTCCAGAAATATCTTAAAGAGGTATTTATCCCAATGGCTGAATACGCTATCTCCAAAGGTCTTTACGTTGTGATGCGTCCACCGGGTGTATGTCCCGAGAAGATTGCCGTAGGTGATGATTACCATGCGTATCTTAAAAGGGTATGGGGTTATGTGGCACAGCAGAAGGCTCTGACCGAGAATCCCTATGTTATGTTTGAGCTGGCTAACGAGCCGGTTCAGATCAAGGGAACTGATGGCAACTACGGTTCCGGCACGGATGCCTGTAACAAGGCGTTGACTCAGTTCTTCCAGGAAATCGTTGACATCATGCGTCAGTGCGGTTGTGAGAATATACTTTGGGTGCCCGGTTCAGGTTATCAGTCGCAATATGCCGGCTTCGCGAAGTATCCCATTAGAGGTAAAAACATCGGTTATGCCGTACACGTATATCCCGGTTGGTATGGCAGCGATGCCATTGAGCCGAGCCATGAGCTTGGCGGCAGCTACGGTGGTGGTTACTCATCATTTGCTTCCGGATGGGCAAATCAGATTGAGCCTTGTGCGGCTATCGCTCCGATGCTTGTGACAGAGATGGACTGGCTACCTAAAAAATATGAGTCGTCATGGGGAAAGAGTATCACCGGCAAGATGCTTGGAGCCGGCTTTGGTGCGAACTTCAAACTTCTCGCCGACCGCACAGGCAACGTGGGCTGGATGCTCTTCACCGGTCCCGAACTCTTGGCTCAATTTGACGGTCAGCCCGGGAGCGAAGGTAACTATACAAAGTTTAACGATCCGGAGGGATGTATGTGGTCGGGCTATCATTGGTTTGCCGAGTATGCCGGCTTCGAGTTGCCGGAGATTCAGAGCGTAGACCTTTATCTTTCGCCTCGTTCGGAAAGTGTCCCTTCGGAATGTCTCATCCAGACCGGCTCAATTACCGGAGCTGCCCTTATCGCTGACCGTGGCTTAGGCTTTGATTTCAACGTGCAGGGCGACATTGACGTGGAAATAAGTAATCCGGAGATTCTGGAATGGGATAACGGTGTGCTAAATGCTCGTGGCATCGGTGAGGCAGATTGCACAATCTCATACAATGTTAACGGCAAGGAGGAGAGTAAGACCATTCATTTCACATCCACTCCCTTCCCTATAAAGAACGGTTACTTTAATCCATCAATTTGGGCTGACGGTAGCTTCGACGAAGCGACAGGTGAATTTTCCACAGGACAGTGGGGTTTTGCCGGTTGGAAGTTTGGCAGTGGTCTTGATCTTTCAGATTATAATTACCTTATTGCCGAGATTGAAGCTCCTCAGACCAACGGACTCTCATTCCGCGTGTTCGATGTCGATAATTATTGGACTGATTGCTATATTGAGGAGTTCGACAAATCGACACGTGCCGTGATTGACCTTAAGAATATGAAATTGAAAGACGGACGTAAACTTGATCCTTCTCATCTTTATATAATTGGCTTTTGGAGTCATGGCGGTCAGAAATTCAAGTTGAAATCTGTCTTCCCTGCCAACGATAGAAATGCAGAGGCAGGTGTAGAGGACATCTATATAACTGACGATAATGTTGTGGATGTCTACAACATGCAGGGTGTATGTCTCCGCAGAGGTGTAGCGGCAGATGAAGCTGCTTATGGTCTTCCTAACGGTCTCTACATAATCGGCGGTAAGAAGGTTATGATTAAAAACTAATACAGTAAGTCATGAAAAAATATATCAAAAGAATGATAGCCGGCTTGATGCTATGCGGAAGCGTAGCATCAATGCAGGCAGCCGATCCGAATTTCCATATCTACATCTGCCTCGGACAGTCGAATATGGAGGGCAATGCCTCCATCGAGCCTATTGACCGTCAGAATGTGCCGGAGCGTTTTCAGATGATGGCTGCGGTAGATTTTAATAATCCGGCAAGGAAGCAAGGGGAGTGGTATGTGGCAACCCCGCCGCTCGTACGCTCTTATACGGGTCTTACTCCTATGGACTATTTCGGACGCACGATGGTGGATAATCTTCCGGAAGAGGTTAAGGTCGGCGTTGTGGCTGTGGCTATCGGTGGCTGTAAGATCGAGCATCTCGACAAGGACTATGATGCCTCCACTTTGAAGAATGAGGCGGATTGGTTTCGCAATTATATGAAGGAGTATGACAATGCTCCCTATGCTCGTCTGGTTGAGTGTGCCAAGAAAGCTCAGGAGGATGGTGTGATAAAAGGTATACTACTGCATCAGGGATGCAGCAACAACGGCGACCAGAAATGGTGTGACAAGGTACATAAAATATATGATGACCTTCTTGCCGATCTTAACCTTGAGCCAAACTCAATTCCTCTTCTTGCCGGAGAGGTGGTGCGCTCTGAGATGGGTGGTGTATGCGGCGGTATGAATGCCATCATCGCCAAACTACCGAAGAATCTTGAGACTGCCCACGTCATTTCTGCCGCTAATCTCCCACAAAAGGGAGACGGTCTACACTTCACTGCTCACGGTTATCGTGTGCTTGGTTGCCGTTATGCCACGGAAATGCTCGCCACTATGGGTATCGACGATCCGAAAGTTGCCTATTCTGAAGAGATTCCCTTTGTGCCGACTCCCGAACCCTCAGAGGGAGACTTCCTATTCGATTTCCAATACTTTAATCCCAAGATCTTTGCCGAGGGCACTTTCAATCCTGAAACAGGTGTCTTCACTGCCGGTCAATGGGGTTTCGGTGGTTGGGAATACACTACTCCAATCGACCTGAGCGGCTACAACTACATTGTCGCCGAGCTGAATGAGGATGAGCATAACGGTGTTGAGTTCCGTGTGTTTGACACTGCAAGCTATTGGGAAACTCCTTACACATCCAAATTCAACGGAGGCAAGCTCGTGGTAGGTGAGCTTAACGGCATGATGAAGAATCTTGACAACGGTAGCATAGTGCCTCTGAACACTGCCGAGGTATACCGCTTAGGCTTCTGGGCATATGGTGGTCAGCCGATTCACATCAAACATGTATTTGCTACCAACGACGATCCCTATAATGCAGTTGCCTCGATTGAAGCGGAGGATAGCCAGACTGATACTGCTGTCTATAATATGATGGGCGCCAAGGTGGCTGACTCCCTTTATAATGCCAACCTTTCAAAAGGTCTTTATGTGTGTGCAGGAAAAAAAATATTTATGAAATAATTATCTGAAAAAGGATGTGTCGAATTAAACAATTCCGACACATCCTTCTACGTTAAAACACTATCTAACCCAAAAAATAATGTCATGGAATTAGCAGTGAACGCCTCAGCGGCGAAACCTTCGGAGGCGAAGGGCTTTTATAAGGTATCGATGCTTCAATGCATCGGGTTTGGATCGGGCGACCTCGCGCAGAACCTGATCTATCAGACCATCAGCATGTATCTCCTCTTTTTCTATACCAATGTCTACGGCCTTGATCCGGCTGTGGCTGCGGTGATGTTCCTTATAGTGCGTATCATCGACGTAATCTGGGATCCTTTGGTAGGCACATTTGTTGATAAGCATGACCCGAAGATGGGTAAATACCGCTCATATCTTATTCTTGGTGGTATCCCTCTCACCGGATTTGCCATACTTTGTTTCTGGAACGGTTTCTCCGGTTCGCTGCTCTACGCCTATATCACCTATGTAGGTCTCTCTATGTGCTACACGCTGGTCAATGTGCCTTACGGTGCGCTTAATGCATCACTGACCCGCGACACCGCCGAAATCACCAAGCTCACCTCCGTGCGTATGTTTATGGCAAACATCGGTGGTCTTGCAGTAGGTATGGGTATTCCAATCGTATTGAAATTCTTCGATCCGTTTGAGACTGAGGATATGTCTACCCACGACTCTGCGTGGTTAAGCACAATGGCTATTTACGGAGCCATAGGCTTGATGCTTCTCATTTTCTGTTTCTCACAGTGTAAGGAGCGCGTGGTTATGGACAAGGCAGAGACAGAAAATGTAAAGGTGTCTGACCTGTGGATGGAGTTCGTACACAACCGTCCTCTTCGTATACTTGCTTTCTTCTTCATCACCGCTTTCGGTATGATGGCTATTGCCAACTCCGCAGGTGCCTACTACATCAACTATAATATGCACGGCAATGCTGCCGAGCTTTCCATCTTCATGGGTCTTGGCTCAATTCCTGCCTTCATCTTCATGCCTATGATTCCTGCTATCAAGAAGAAAGTCGGCAAGAGGGGAATGTTCAATATCTTCCTTATCACTGCCATCGTGGGTATGGCTATGCTTTATGCTGTGTCAGTGATTCCGGCATTGAAACATATGTGGCTTGTGTATATCGCACAGTTTGTCAAATCCACAGGTGTTATTGTCGCTACCGGTTATATGTGGGCTCTCGTGCCTGAGGTAATCTCATATGGCGAATACACACATGGTCGTCGCATCTCCGGCATCGTTAATGCTCTCACGGGTATCTTCTATAAAGCTGGTATGGCATTGGGTGGGGTAGTGCCCGGTCTTGTTCTCGCTTTTGTCGGTTTCAATAGTGATGCTCCCATGCAGACAGCCTTTGCGCAGCAGGGTATTCTCTGGCTTGTGGCTGTTATTCCGGCTCTCCTTCTTGTGCTTGCAATGTTTATCATATCTAAGTATGAACTTAGTGATGCCCGTATCGACGAAATCAACCGTGAGATAGAGGCGCGTCACAATAAATGACCTCCACACTCATGAAAAAAGAA
>CAMWTL010000147.1 GCA_947177145.1 uncultured Porphyromonadaceae bacterium | reverse complement strand
GATTTATATAGGGGTGTGAGGCACAAACAAATATTGTGGTGTGGCAATCAAAACTGTATTATAGCCATAAATGTAGACCTCATCCTCAAGAAAATCCAAAACATCGTTCTGAGTAAACGCAAATGCACCAAAAGGCACCTCAGAGTCATGCCCGGGCACAGAATAAGCAAAATAGATTCTCTTCTTCGACGTATCTACCAAATTCAGCATTTTAAGTTTCTGTAAAGTAGTATTCATTTGTCTACATGCAGACACTGCCCATCTCTCAATATTCTTAACCTCACAATACTTTGTCTCAAGCAATAGCAACCAAGTATGATCGGCCTCCGTCAACGAGGAGAAAACACATTCACAATTCTTAGCTCCCTGAATAAAACCCGGGTACTCCTCAAGATTTACTGCAACATAGGGTAAATTTTGATCCCGGTTATACTTCTTCAGGTGAAAATAAGCGATGTCATCAAAAGGTTCAGTTGCAATCACCACTCCTCTGCGACTATCAGTGGCATTAGTATAATCCGCCACATAACAATCACAGTTAAGAATGTGAGAATTTTTAAAATAATTCTCCATACTTCTATCAGATGAAATTTGCAATATTATTAAAGTCAGCCATAACATTCCGCATTATGCGGTCAAAATAATTGCCACGTATTAGCCCCCTATTATCTTGAATCGTCTTATTTTCTCGTATTTTGCCATTATCCAATTCCCATACAGATACTATCTTAGGATTAATCCACGCCTCTTTAGGCACATTAGTCATCTGCTCCACCAACTCCCTATTTTCATCATCTGCCAAAGCAGCCATCATGCAATTATTGAGAGCATATAGAATATATGGGCTATGGGTTGTCAACACCAACGAATCACGCTCTATCCTATGCTCAAGTTTAGAGAGAATATAATAGACTAGTCTAACTTGAGTTTCAGGGAAAAGATTCTGTTCAGGTTCCTCAACTACAAGATTTGTAGCAGAGGGATACGTAAACCTATATTGTAACCTATTTTTTGGATCAGTAAGAAAGAACAAATAAAGATATTCCAGAGGTAAATCTAATTTGCCATGTATTTTCACATAATCAATTAGAGATTCTTCAAAGTTACCATTTAACGTTTTAACAGTATCCGGCGTTAAATTTTCCGTCAACTTCTTTGCCACGTCCTCACCAAAATTATCTGCAATGAGTTTTTGATAATCAGTCGTCACAATTGAGTGTATCATATCCCGGTAACGCTTCCTTTCCTCAGCCGATCTGTTCTCCTCATTGGCATATATCCATTGGGTAAGATAATCTATGCACACACATAGAGGTGTAACCGATTGAAGTCCACTGGAAGCTTGACTAAAGGAGATATCCTTCCCATCCTTCAAGATAATCTTATCGACATTCTCCTTCTCATTGAAAAAATAAGTATCTCCTAAGTTAAGAAGAGACAATTGGGTATCACCAGAATACTTTTGTCTGATTTCTTGCCAATCATCTATAAACTCCAATAAATAATTTGGTGGCATCTTAATTGAAAATATACCGGGGAGAGCCAACATATTTCGTTCTGAAGGAATATAGGCGTTTTTACTCAACTCAACTTTCGAGAACTTATCTGCTTTCTGTACCTTTATCGAGCCGGCTGAAAACTCAACCAAATCTCGCAACTTAACAATAAGCGTATCACCCTCATAATATATTTCCGAAAGAGATGAAAAATAGCCTTGTAAGTTATAATAAGAAATAAATTTTTCCTCTAAGAACTGGCGATTGATCCTATCAATATCTTGATGAAGCACACAATCTTTTTCCAGCCAATTAAAGAAGCTGATCAATTTAGCGACAGTACTTTTTCCACTACTTTGAGGACCGATAAGCACATTAACTCTATTGAGCTCGATATTTATCTCCTTAAGAGGTCCTATATTTTTGATAGATAGTTTTGCCATAGATTGAGAATTATCTTACAAAGTTAACGTTTACTTCCGAATTTCCCACAAAATCAAGCAAACTATTTCCCTTATCAAATTGAAAATGCCACCTGTAGATTCAACAACGAAGTGCTAAAACTAAGATGCATTAATTCTATGCTATTTGTATTATTTATTTTGGTAATTTAGCAGAAATATTTATATTTGCAACAAAAAGGAACTATGTCAAGCAACGTCAACTCAATAAAGATTGCAGATACTTATTGGAATTTCTTGAAAAATCTGAATTCGGACATCAAGATACGCCTCATTGAAAAATTGTTGGCTTCCCTTATGCACTCCTCTGCATTTAATAGTCCGGAAAGCAGAACGGAAGAATTTATTCGTAAATTCAATGGAGCCTGGGTAGGTAATGAGAGTGCGGAAGAGATAACCAAAAATATTTTGAGCGATTACCAAAGCTTAGAGTAGTAAATTGGGTTGTCAGATAAATGCTACGTACCTTCAGTCACATCCTCTATTCAATTGCCATATCTAAATCTAACAAACATTAGCTTCTAACGTTTATTTCGTAATAATTACGTTATTATGTCGATAATTCATTTGACTTCGCTTGATAACCCGGCTCTGAAGGCGTATACCACGCTTACGGAGGCGCAATTGCGTAACCGTCTCGATGAGGAGAACGGTATCTTCATAGCGGAGAGTCCGAAAGTAATACGTGTGGCTATGAACGCCGGCTACCGCCCTCTCTCAATGCTATGTGAGGAACGCCATATTTCAGGAGATGCCGCCTTCATTATAGAGGCATTTCCCGAAATAGACGTATTTACCGGGTCACGTGAACTGCTAACCTCCCTTACAGGCTACAAGCTTACTCGCGGTGTGTTATGCGCTATGAAACGCCGACCCTTACCGTCGGTTGCAGAAATCTGTATGTCAACCGACGATAACAATTTAAAGTCCACTGTTACAGAGGAATTCTATCCGAAAAGACGCATAGCCGTAATAGACGGTGTAGTCGATACTACCAATATCGGCGCAATCTTCCGCTCAGCTGCCGCCTTGGGTATAGACGGCATTCTCCTCACTCCCACCTCATGCGACCCGCTTAACCGACGCGCAGTCAGAGTATCAATGGGCACAATATTTCAAGTGCCTTGGACTTGGATTCGTGAACCTCTGACCTACCTTCACAACTACGGATTCAAAACAGTAGCAATGGCATTGAGCGATGATTCAGTACCCATTGATGACCCCACCTTGTGTACTGAGAAGCGTCTCGCCATAGTGCTCGGTACAGAAGGTGACGGTCTCAGCGATGGCGTTATCTCCTCGTGCGACTATGTGGCGCGTATTCCAATGGCACATGGCGTTGACTCACTAAACGTAGCAGCCGCATCAGCCGTCGCCTTCTGGCAACTCCGTTTATAGAAATCAGTAGAATAGTGACACTCCTACTGAAAGCGGACGATAATCAAGCAATTGAGTACGGGTAAGAATCTTATAGGGTGAATATCTAACATACACCCCGACATCGCCGAGACGAAGTTGACCGTATAGGTCTATAGTAAATTTTCGCTGGCCAATATTGTCACTGCTGACACTTCTGTTTTTACCCCCCTCATCTTTCCAGGAAGTCTTGACAGAGCCGTGAGCATTGCAATTGAATATTGCACCGAATCCCAAGCCCGGTTTCAGTCCGTTTCTACGCTTGAAGGTCTTTGTCCACAGCAACGGAAACTGAACGCTGAAAATCTTGATTCTTGAGAACCGATATCCCTCCATCGGGTTGTCCGACACCTCCACGTGCCCATTCTCACTCCCATAAACCAACCCCTGAGTGGAGCGATAATTTCGCCAATCTATGCCGACACCAAGCGACATACGCCACCCCATTCCCAAACGGCGTTCGATACCTAATATGTTAAGCCAACCTATCTCCAATGACTTACCCATATCCGGTGAAAGAGAAGACGCGCTACCCGGTGTGCAGATAAAACCGAAATAAAGTCCGTTGGTGGTCACATCCCAATCTCCACAACAGTCAGCCCTAAACCGATTATATCCCCGGGAGCTTTTCACCAGTTTATTACCCCCTGCCGGATAGGAGAAACCTCTATGGAAGCCTTCATTATCAATTATTTCCACACTTACCTCATCCGAGTTCTCTGATATTATCAATGCCTGTGGCTCCTGATAGTATGTGCCTACAGTATCTCTGAACTCACTTCCATAGCAGCAGGCTGCGCCTAATAAAACAATTAATATAGATATAAGGGTTTTCATATTCCAATCTTAGACAAAGACATTCTAAAAACTAAAAAATAATATACTCAGTGGTTAAAGTACAAAATTGACACCTACGGAAATGGTCTTTACCTTAGGTCCCCATTCACTGCTGAACAAAGAGACAGGCGACCAACGTACATATACTCCGCAATTATCACACACTATCAGTGACCCAAGGAAATCGGGAGTGGCAAAACGCTGCTCAAGGGAGTGGAAACTCTGTTTAGTGGTGCTACGTCCGGACTTAATCTTTGTCGTAGCACTCGTATAGGTGTTCAGATTGAGAATGGCACCCAAACGGATTGCCATACCACATCCAATCCTCTGCGTTATCATAAACGGCACCGTCAACCGAAACAGATGAAGCCTTGACGAAGCGGAAGCTATACCCTCCTCTATAGGCTCAATCACAAGACTCTTGCCTATCTGATTAAGCCTCATACCATTGCCGAAATTGGTGGAACGATAGCCCAAACCTGCACCGAGTGACAACACCGCTCCTTTGCGTCCGGCGTGCCAGAATAGACCTACGAGATTATCTACACCTATCTCCCAACCTCCACGCATTCCTTCAGGTTTATCGAGACCAATGACACCGCCGACATAGAAATTATCAAACCAATCAACACTCAGCCAACACCCGCCCCGACGTTTTTTAGCCCTCTCATAATGAGTCTTAAAGAATGGTAAATTCACTTCCCAGTCACTCTCCGTGCTTCCCGACAGAGCATAGTCATATGAGTAATCATAATTCGCTCCATGTTCCTTACCTTTAGCTTTCACATGAATGGAATCGCCATACGTCTTTACCTCTACCCATTCAGGATGCGGAAGATAGGTAACAGTGTCAGCCGACTCGGCAGCCATACATGCAAGCCATACCGTCAGCAATGTCATTACTATTGAAATCTTTCTTTTCATTATCAAGCAATATGTTTAGTTTAGATTCTTTAATTTACCCTTTCATCATCCTCCCTATTAATCCCGTCACACATTGAAACTTCTACTTCTTTATAAGCTTCCTTATCTTGTCGGCAGACGCTTTGCCACACATATATATAAGTATCACCTTGTCACCTTTTGCGAGGGTCTGGTTGAGATAAAACAGATAGCGGTTCTTGCCGTCGTGCGTGATAGGAAGTGTTAGAAAAGCGTAATAGAGCTTCCCTTTCCTATACGACATCTCCTTATCCACTGCGCTCTGTGAATCCTTCGCCACACACTCTTCAATTCCCTGTGCCTTTTCCGGAGTATATTTAAGTGTTAGTCCTCGGTACTCGTCAAGGTTATACTCTTTCAACGGCTTACCCATAACCACTGTCAAGGCGGCATCCGGATCATTATCGAAATGACCGTCAAGGTATTTCAAGGATGCCGGTGGACCCGCTGCCTGACTATGAAATGCCACCACCATAGCCAATATTATGAAAATCAACCTACACATATTTAATCTAAATTTACAATACATCTTTCTACACCTTTAAGTTATTATAGCCCGGCTAAATCATCATACCTCAGCGTGAAAATAAATCCATATTTAATTTACAGATATATCACTGTTATGCAATTACAGCTCCCAAGTATGAATTTCAATTTTACAACCATATAGCTCCAGGGTTACAATCCATATGATCACAATATTAATTTAGCACGCTTCAATATTCAGACATCAGAACTAAACCGTCCAAGACCTCCTCCGCAACCTCATCTGACGCATATCCAACGGCTTCGAGCTGACTACTTATCAGATTGAAGGCAGTCTCCTGCGAATTGTCAATTCTGCAAGCTATCATTGTGGAGCATAACGACTTATCATTATTCAAAAACATCGGTAACCCAAACTCTGCAATTAGGACTGCAACAGCAGCAGCCACCGACCATCTATGCCATCTCAGTTTGCTACCACCATTTCTCTCTATCATGGAAGAACTACCCATCATGGAAGAGCCATATGTGTCAGCTTTTTTAGAGGAACGTCCAATACCGGTGGCAGCCATCGCGACGTATACCAATACTGCCTTCGCTTCCGTCACAGAAGGATGTTCCGAATCCGTCTCCATCAAGCTACGTCGAAGCTCCCTCTCCTCCTCCAAAGAAGTTTCCCCTTGGAAGTATTTATCTATCAATGAAAGTAATTCCTTTTCATTCATAAGGATTGTTCTTTAACTTGTTAATACTCTCGATTCCCTTTGACCTGACAACTCGCCATATTTGCCTCCACGCTATACTACTTATACCCTCTTTCGTGATAAGCTTTAAGCACCCCTTTCCTGGCACGTGAGAGAGCCATACGCACAGCCGCAGGAGTCATATCGAATTTTTCCGCAATCTCCTCAAACTCCCACCCGGAATGATCGCGTAGCAAAAGAATTTCCCTGTCTCGCTCAGAAAGATTCTGTTCCATCAGGGTTTGGACTTCACGAAACAGACTCTCTGAATCCTCATTGGAAGATGCTGCAACATTGCCTTCCTCCAACTGAGATTCCGGATGAAGCGACCTTCTCCGAACCTCGTTCAAGCAACGGTTGCGTACGCTTACCGACATCATCCCCTCAAGCGATCCGTTGTCTGACACCTCCTCTCGTCGCCTCCAAAGGCTACAGAACGCATCTTGGACGGCATCCGCAGCCTCCTCGTCATTGCCGACAATACGCCGGGCAACTAAGCGAAGCTTCGATTGCAACCTTGAGAATATGTCAGTAAACCTTTCCGCGTCCATTATTAGAAAAGAAGTTTGTCAAATCTATCGACACCTGTTAGAAGAAATAACCGTTCAGTATATCTTTAGGAATCGTTCACTCACTTAACACAGACCTCCCCGATTTGCAACAACAAAGCCAAAAAATTTTTCAAAAAAAGGATTCACAAGATTACTGATTACATAATCTTGTGAATCCTTTTTTTTATCGAGTCGTATGAATAGGCAATCTCCGAAGCACCTTCCAAAGTATCTGCCACCGAGCTTAACAAATACTGCAAAAATAGCCTATACCGCTTGTGCTACAATGGTTTTAGAAGTAGCGTGTGACACCGAGGCTACAACGGTTTTCGTAGAATGAAATATCACCTTTAAGCATATCTGTCAAGCCGAAAGCCACATCCAAACTTACATACCAATCAC
>CAMWTL010000146.1 GCA_947177145.1 uncultured Porphyromonadaceae bacterium | reverse complement strand
GTCAGAGCAAGGTGGCATATTATCAGGTGTAGGGGTACTACATTATATTATTTAACATTTTTTTAGTTGCCGATTAGGCTCTTTTTCCGTAATTTTGTAACATTATGTCTTAATCTGTTAAGAATATAGAAGTTTATGATTCTACTATTTTAAAAGATATAAGACATTCTCCAACTTTCCTGTACTTATTAATCAACTCTCTCTAAATTAATATGAAACAAAAAAGATTTCTGTATTTTATCTGCACCCTACTCATTGCACTTGTGTCAATCGGTGGTGTTGAGACGTATGCAGCTGCCAAGAAAAAGGCAAAAGCAAAAACGACAGCGGTAAGTAAAACTTCCGGAAATGCCGCAAAAACAAAAAAGAAAACTGCTTCAAAAAAGAAGACCACTGCCGCTCCTACGGCAAGTAAAAAGAAAGCTTCTGCAGCGACTTCCAAAGCCACCAAGTCTTCTAAAACTACCAAGTCTTCCAAAACATCCAAATCTTCTAAAGCATCCGGTAAGAAAACTATAGCTAAAAATACAGTTGCCGGCAAGAACAAGAAAAAACGTACTACCACGAAGGCAAAAACACGCAAAAGAAAGACTACACCGGCATTTACACCTTATACTCCCCCTGCAGAGCCTATCCTCAACGACTCACTCACTTTACTGGTGAATTCAGAGGTGCTGGAGTGGATTCCTAAATCCGCTAATCCCGGTGGACTAAGAGTTAATAGTGTAATTCCCGACAGCCGTACACGTACTGCTAAGATTGGTCTTAACGAGAACTTTACCTACCTTCCTGTCACTTCACAACTCATAAGCGATATGACAAAAAAGATAGAATCTATTCTTCCGGATTCTATCTCAGACTACTACATATCTTTAAATGTAGGTCCACGTCTTTATTCCTACTATATTACCACAATCGACAAACTTCCTGAGAAGCATCGCAAAAACACTCCGTTTGTAAGTGAGAGAAATCCTGAGGTGGTGGCTAAAAAAGGCATGGATGGCGACATTATAGCTATGTGGCCAAGCCATGGACGTTATTATAAACCTGATGCCGGCAGTTGGATGTGGCAGCGTCCTCAGTTGTTTCAAGAAACAGAAGACACTCACACAATGTCGTATATTTATCCCTTCGCGGTGCCTATGCTTGAGAATGCCGGTGCTTATGTCTTGCTTCCCAGAGAAAGAGACATTAATCGTAACGAGGTTATTGTAGACAACGATGTCAATGATTCCGGACTTCTCTTTTCTCAACCTTATTATAAGGAAATGACCGGCTCGTCAAAGTGGGTGACCGGTACAGAAGACGGTTTCATCTATGACCTGCCCGATTTTCGTGATACAGAGAATCCTTTTGAGAATGGCACTTATAGACAGACTACTACCGTCACCTCCGGCTCGCCATCCGTAGCAGCCTGGTATGCTGATATTCCTGAAGACGGAGAATACGCAGTATACGTTAGTTATAAGTCTCTCCCAAATTCTACTTCAGATGCTCGTTATACAGTTAATTATTCCGGTGGTACAAAGGAATTTGTTGTAAACCAGACAATGGGTGGAAGCACTTGGATATATTTAGGCACCTTTCCACTCGAAGCAGGTTATAGCGATTCAGAACCGGTTGTTACATTGTCAAATCTGTCAAAGACCCCGGATAAGATTGTCACTGCGGATGCAGTTAAGATTGGCGGTGGTATGGGTAACATTGCCAGAAGTCCCAAGAGATCGGATATCTACTTTGATCCTTCAACTCCCGAAGAGGGTCTTGTCAGCAATACCCTGATTGATGATGAGGACGACGATGAAGAGGAGGAGGATGAAGACGACGAAACTTCTATTGACGAGACTTCTCAATTTGACAACGATACAAATAACAAAGCCAACTCCACACCGGCAATTCCCAAGACCTCTCCTACTTTCAAAACCTCAGGAATGCCTCGTTTCTTGGAGGGTGCCCGCTACTGGCTGCAATGGGCAGGAATGCCGGAATACATCTATTCCCCTTATCACGGTACCGATGACTATAAGGATGACTATACTTCAAGAGGTCATTGGGTAAATTATCTGGCAGGAGGTTCGCGTGTTCTTCCTAATCAAGAGGGTTTAAATATCCCTGTAGACGTTGCTATGGCTCTTCATTCCGATGCCGGAAAACGTGCTGATGATTCCTTTGTAGGCACGCTCGGTATCTACTACACCAACGGAGGTGACAAATACACCGATGGCACTCCAAGGGCTAACTCCCGTACACTTACTGACATGCTGATGCGACAGATTACCGGTGATATAAGGCAGACTTGGGAACCTAATTGGACACGCAGATCAATGTGGGACAAATCCTATGTGGAAGCTCGTGTGCCGGAAGTTCCGACCACACTTATAGAACTTCTCTCCCATCAGAATTTTGCAGATATGAAGTATGCCTTAGATCCTGCTTTCCGCTTTACGGTAAGCCGTTCAATATATAAGGCCCTCGGGCGGTTTGTAGCGGAGAGAAAAGATAGGAAGTTTGTGGTGCAGCCTCTACCGGTAAAAGATTTCCATATTTCTCGTATCAAGAAAGATCATTATCGTCTTGCTTGGCAACCCACTCCCGACCGTCTTGAGCCCACAGCTATCCCATCAAAATACCTGATTCTTGAGCGCACAGCAGATGAATTAGGTTTCCATTTCCTTGGAGAAACCACTTCTACCCATTTTGATGTGGTAGTAGATGATTATGATATCCACTCCTTTAAGATTATAGCTGCAAATGAAGGTGGCAAATCTTTCCCCTCAGAGATTCTCGCCATTAGAGAAGCACCGGGTGAACACACTCCAATCCTGATTGTAAATGGCTTTACAAGAGTGTCGGGGCCGGAAAATTTTAGTGAAGATGGCACAGCCGGATTCAATGCGGAGGATGATTTTGGCGTACCCTATATTAACGATATTATGTTTATCGGTTATCAAACCGAGTTCAGACGCAATGCCGGCGAATCTTTTGGCAAAAGCAATGGTGATTATGCCACTCAAGTTATAAGTGGCAATACATTCGACTATCCCTACCTTCATGGTGTGTCAATAGCGGCAGCCGGCAGAGGTTTTGTGTCAGCTTCTGTTGGTGCTGTGGTGTCAGGAGAGGTAAAACTTGACAAGTATAAGACCATCGATCTTATTCTTGGTAAACAGAAGACCACTGTCACTGGCAACGGCAATACAGGAATAAGATTTACTGCCTTTCCCAAAAAATTGCAAGAGGAGCTCACTTCATTTACCCGTCACGGTGGCGACCTATTTGTTTCCGGACAATATGTTGTCTCTGACTTAGCCGACTATCGTTCACCCTCCGGAAGTAAAGATTTCTCTACCAATGTCCTTGGAATGGTGCCCGGTTATGGTTCACGTCCATATAGTGGTCAGCTTGATGTTGCCTCTGCTTCCGGTATTTCTGTCCCATCTATTAAGTATAGCAATACCCTGAATGATAAAAGATACATAGTTGAGAATCCAGATGTGCTCAATCCTTCCGGTAAAGTGAGCGTGACTCCCTTTATGACATTTACCGATACCCTGCTTCCCGCAGGTTACTTCACAAGGAATGGTAAAAGCAACGGTGTAATTATGAGTATACCCTTTGAGTCTATTGAAGATTCCTCAATTAGAAATCAGGTAATGACTGCAATTCTTGAACATTTGGAAAAATAACAATTTGGGAACTTAAGCCGGTTGAGTTATGCTACCGCTTAGGTTCCCTTTTAATTTAAAATAATGAAACTGATAAGATTTACTGATGTTGATGCGCTGAGAGACGAGATTTTCAAAAACAGTCTTGAACAGTTTATTCTTGTTCAGCTTGATGATAAGAAAGTGACTTTTGATTCCAATTTCCAGCAACGAATGGAAGAGGTCGCTGCCGATTCGGATGCTTCTATCACTTATAGCTGGTTTCGTGAAAAAGATGGAGATAAAATTTCACTCCATCCGGTCAACGATTATCAATTTGGCTCAGTAAGAGATAACTTTGATTTTGGTAGCGTTGTTCTCCTCAATGCTGCCGATGTGTTAGCTGCGTCTGAATCCTTTTCTCCGGATGAATCAACTGCTCCTGACGGAGGATGGTATGCTCTGCGCCTGAGAATGTCTATTGGAAAGACTATTGCTGCACTTCCGGAATATCTCTATACCGTTGAAAAAATTGATTTCAGAAAAAGTGGAGAAAAGCAGCACGATTACGTTGATCCGCGTAATAGTTTTTATCAGGCAGCTATGGAACGTGTCTTTACCGACTTCCTCACTGAGATTGATGGCATGGTAGCTCTCAATCCTGTCCGTATAAATTTATCTGAGGGTAATTTTCCGGTTGAGGCTTCAGTGATAATTCCGGTAAGAAATAGAGTTAGCACTATTGGTGACGCAGTGGCATCTGCCCTACGTCAGAATCCCGAGTTCCCCTTTAATGTCATCGTGGTTGACAATGGCAGTACGGATGGCACTCGTGAATTGCTTGAATCAATCAATGATGACCGCTTGGTATTGATCACAGTTGAAGACACCGACTTCTTAGGAATCGGCGGATGTTGGAATAAAGCGATTCTATCAGAACACTGTGGTCGGTTTGCCGTGCAATTGGATTCAGACGACCTCTATCCTTCGCCAGATGTACTGTCTCAAGTAGTAGAGAAGTTTTATGAAGAACGAGCTGCTATGGTTGTTGGCTCCTATCTTATGACTGATTTTAATCTTAATCCCATTCCTCCGGGAGTGATTGATCATCGTGAATGGACTGCTTTGAACGGTGCCAATAATGCTCTTCGAATTAATGGTTTCGGTGCCCCACGAGCCTTCTATACTCCTGTAGTACGTTCTATATTGTTCCCCAATGTCAGTTATGGTGAGGATTATGCTATGGCATTAAGAGTAAGTAGAGAATACGCTGTCGGACGCATATATGAGCCAATTTACTATTGTCGGCGTTGGGGAGGCAATAGTGATGCTGACTTGTCGATTGAGAAAGAGAACAAAAACAATGAGTATAAGGATTTCTTACGATCTGTAGAGCTGATTGCCAGAATCCGGGCAAATATGGAAAGGGAAGATAATGCAGTACAGTCATGAGGAGATAAAAGACTTCATAGAGACTCAGCTCTCTATGTGGCCACTTGCGAAAAAGAACTACGATGCTTTGGCGGAAGTAGAAAGACGAGAGATCAAAATAAATGATTATGATTTCTTTCTGCAATATAACCCTGCCCGCATAGTCTCCACCGGGGCTAATATCGAAAAAGAAAAGATTGCTAATCGTAAGTGCTTTCTTTGTAGGGACAATCGTCCTCCTGAACAAATGATTGGAGAAATCATTCCTGGATGGGAAATGTTAGTAAATCCCTATCCGATTCTTCCGGTGCATCTTACCATTGTATCAAAAGAACATCGGCCTCAAAGCCACGTGCCAAAGGACATTGTTGAGATCGCTACACGACTTCCCGGGATGGTTATTTTCTTTAATGGAGCGAAAGCCGGTGCATCGGCTCCCGATCACTTACATCTTCAAGCGGTGTTAAAAGATGAATTACCATTAATAAGACTCGTTGAAAAAGTTCATCCGGAATCGGCAGCGATGGTTCTACCCTCTGATGCTTTACTTCCTCATTTCCCCTTCTTTTTCTTCACGGGTGTCGTAAACCCGGATGATACAGGGCTTAAACCTCTTTTAGCCGGACTAAGCATTGGTGGTTCTACAGATGGAAAGACATTGGATGACCCTGAATTAGTCAACACATTCTTTTGGATCAGTGAGTCAGGTATTCTAAGATTCATCGCTATTCCTCGCATTGCTCATCGTCCGAAATGTTATTATGCAGAGGGTGCTAAAAACCGAATGATAAGTCCGGGATGTATTGATATGGCAGGAATGTTGATTACACCTCGCCGGAATGATTTCGAAACGTTAACTGCCGAGGATATAACGAAGATCTATAATGAGGTTGCTTTCAATGGCAAGAACTAATGGAAAAAACTGAGAAAAAAATCTTTGTTGACAGGTCGCCTTGGTGGTGGATTCCAACTTTATATTTAGCCGAGGGACTACCCTATTTTGCTGTCAATACGCTTACTGTATTGATGTATGTCAATATGGGTATTAGTATGAAGGAGATGGCATTTTATACCGGTTGGCTTTATCTCCCTTGGGTTATCAAACCATTTTGGAGTCCCTTCGTAGATTTGTTTAGTACAAAAAGGAGCTGGACTATCTGTATGCAATTATGTATGGCGGTTTGTATGGCGAGTGTCGCTTTCCTTTTGCCTACAAATTTCTTTTTTTCTGCCACATTAGCTGTGTTTTGGTTATTGGCATTCTTTTCTGCTACACACGATATTGCTGCTGACGGTTACTATATGCTTGAACTCACGCCCCATGATCAAGCTGCTTATGTCGGTGTACGCTCTACGTTTTATCGTATTGCAAGTATAGTGGGTCAAGGTGGACTCGTAATCTTAGCGGGTCATTTAGAGGAGACAATGCATAATGTACCTCGCGCATGGGCTATGGTCTTTTATCTTCTTTCAGGTATATTTTTTCTATTTGGATTATACCATTGGAAAAAAATGCCTAAAACTGAGAGAGATCATCCTATGCCGGGAGTGACGGCAAAAACTATACTTAAGGACTTCTGTAAGACCTTCGTGACATTTTTTAATAAACCCTATGTCGGCACAGCATTGGCATTTATGCTTCTTTATCGTTTGCCGGAAGCATTGTGCATTAAAATGATACAGCCTTTCTTTGTTGCTTCCCACGAAATGGGGGGACTGGCACTTTCTACCTCTCAGGTGGGCTTTATCAACGGTACTGTCGGCGTCATTGCTCTGTTATTAGGGGGAATTGTCGGTGGGTTAGCCATTGCTAAAGGTGGGTTAAAAAGGTGGTTGTGGCCTATGGCATTATCGTTGACCATACCCTGTCTTTTCTACTGTTTCTTAGCTATGATGCAACCTGACAGTTTCTTCATAATCTCATCAGCTATTTTTGTTGAGCAGTTTGGCTATGGTTTTGGATTCTCTGCTTATATGTTGTATCTCATATATTTCAGTAGAGGTGAGAGCCAAACATCCCATTATGCCTTTTGCACTGCTTTTATGGCATTGGGGATGATGGTACCCGGCATGTTTGCCGGCTGGCTACATGAGATTTTTATGAAATTCAATATTTTCGGAGCTGACGGTCCCCAAGGCTTTATCAATTTCTTTTGGCTTGTTATCCTTGCTTGTTCTGCCACCTTTTTTGTATGTACCAGAGTAAAAATCTCTTCTGAATTCGGCAAGAAATAAATCCCAAAAAAGAGGCTATATCATTAT
>CAMWTL010000145.1 GCA_947177145.1 uncultured Porphyromonadaceae bacterium | reverse complement strand
TATTAAAGGCTCTCTTTAAGAATCTCTACAATTTCTTCATGAGACAGATGGTGATAACCGCCGGGTAAATCAATTGTTGCGTTAGCGATTCCCTCTATTATATCGCTTGTGACACCAAGCGAAGATATATTTGACGCAGCCCCTATCTCCTTTATCCATTCTGCAAGAGCATCAATACCGGCGTTGGCAAGCTCCTCTTCTGTCTTGCCTTCCACAGGTATTTCCCACACTACTTTTGCGAAACGGGCAAATCTCTTGACAGCATACTTCATTACGTGGCGATAGTAAGCCACTGAAACACCTGCAAGTGTCATACCATGTGTGGCGTGAGTAAAAGCACTTATAGCATGGCCAATCATATGCACCATCCAATCTTGAGTTTTTCCCTCACCTATAAGTGTGTTGAGGGCCCAGGTAGCCGACCACATTATATTGCTGCGTGCCTCATAGTTTTCCGGATCTTTAACCGCCACTTTACTTGAAGCAATCACCGATCGCATAAGTCCTTCAGCAAGATAATCTGAAGTGGAATCGTCATCGCCTGAGAAATATTGCTCCATTATATGACTCATGGTGTCGAATATACCGGCTACCATTTGGTTATAGGGGACTGTAAAGGTGTAACGGGGATTAAGTATAGCAAATTTAGGCATTACTCTCTCATCAAAGACCTTTCCAATCTTCATTTTTATCGGCTCATTGGTTATAACAGACCCTCCGTTCATTTCCGAACCGGTACCTGCCATCGTCAACACAGCGCCTACGGGTAAAATTTTAGCATCTACACTGGGTTCCTGCTGCTCTACCCAGAAAGTTTGCCATGCGTCACCTTCGTAGTTGGCAGCTACTGCTACGGCTTTTGAGTAATCTATAGTTGACCCACCACCGACAGCAAGTATGAGGTCAATATTATTTTCACGTGCTACCTTTACACCTTCCATCACCTTCTCAAGGGTAGGATTAGGCATTACACCGGGCAGCTCAACCACATTCTTTCCTGCATCCTTCAACACAGCCATCACATCATCATAGATGCCATTTCGTTTAATCGAACCTCCCCCGTAGGTAAGGAGCACATTGTTTCCAAAGCCTTTGATAGCTTCTGCAAGATGAGCCTTCGAATCTTCACCGAAATAAAGCTTCGTAGGATTCGCATAAATAAAGTTTCCTAACATAAAAGATTATTTTTAATAAAAAATCAGCAACCCATAAAACCATGCAGCATCCGGAGTGTAAACTCCTCCGTCGATATTAATTATAATCTAAGACACAACTAAGGATTAGAGTCGCCTAACTATTTACCATAACAAAATTAGTATTTCTATTGTTAAGAAACCAACCTTGAATGTGGAATTTCATACCATTATTCCTATTGACTATACACTCAAATTTACACACCTATTAATTTTGTAAAAAATTTGTTAGCTTGGGAATTAATTTCTACCTTTGTGAGGTAAACACCTATAAAACTATTTGAACAACGTTTAAAGATATTCGGAGTAGCGTCCGACATCTTTGGTAAAAGCCAATGATAGGGTCGCTATTCCTTATTTTTGCATAATGCTCTCAAAAATGACACATCATATCATAACCGCAGTACAGAAAAGCTATATCTCATTTCTGAGTCTCTCTCTTATCTCGATATGCGGAGTGTGGGATTGTCAGGCAGCTTCTGTGTCATCAGCACTGACCCCTGACCCACTCCCTGAACTATCGTTCCCTATTCCGGAAGTTGCAGACACGACTGTTTCTCAGGAATTAGACGAGTTCGTGCTTACTCAAAAGAAAAGAGGAGCTATGAAATCATTTGGTGTTGAGAATAATTACCTGATAAACCAGACAGAACTTTACCGAGCAGCCTGCTGTAATCTTGGGGAGAGTTTTATCACTTCTCCATCGGTAGATGTAAGCTATTCTGATGCTGCTACAGGGGCTCGGCAGATTAAACTTCTTGGACTGAGCGGAACCTACGTGCAGATGCTGACCGAGACTATGCCTGCCTTCCGAGGAGCTGCCTCTCCTTATGGCTTCAGATATGTGCCGGGACCGTGGATGAAGAGCATATCCGTATCAAAAGGGAGCAGTACTGTCAAAAACGGGTATGAATCTATTACGGGACAGATAAACATAGAGTACCTCAAACCACAGGATGAACCCGGATTCACAGCTAATGCATACTTTGATTCCGATATGAAACTCGAACTTAATGCTGATGGTAATATTCATATAAAGGAGGGGTTAACAACTGAGCTGCTTGCCCATTTCGAAGATCGCTTCGGTGTGCATGACAACAACAAAGACGGTTTTGCCGATATGCCGGATATACGACAGATAAACCTCAATAACCGTTGGCAATGGCGTACCGGACGCTATATCTTTCATGGGGGCGTTTCTATGATTAATGAGAAGAGCAATGCCGGACAAACTTCAGTTCATAATCATTCCGGTTCGACACTGGTAGATCCCTTTTTAATTGATTTATATACCCACCGCTATGAGGCGTATATGAAACATGCCTACATTTTTGATCCTGACCGAAACGGAAATATAGCATTTATAGGCGCTGTAAATATGCACTTATTGGATGCCTCATTCGGCAGGAAAAGTTACAGAGTCAATGAGAAAGGTGCTTATGCCCAGCTCATGTATGAGACAGATCTCGGAGAACTCCATAACATCTCGGCAGGATTAAGTTTCAATTACGACTATCTCGGACAGAAGATAAAAACCACCCATAATCCTGATAAGGGTCCTGAAATCGTCAGAGAGCGTGAAGGAGTGGCTGGAGCATATGCACAATACACTTTTACACATAGCGACAGACTTATTCTTATGGCTGGATTACGAGGTGACTACAGCAGCCGGTATAAATGGTTTGTGACTCCGAGGTTTAACATTAAATATACACCCTTGGAGCGACTAAATCTTAGAGTTTCTGTAGGAAAGGGCTACCGTACGGTACACCCCTGGGCAGAATACAACAATCTTCTTGCCTCAGGACGCACAATAGTGGTAGACGAGCTGAAGCAAGAGGAAGCATGGAATTACGGCATCTCTGCTGATTATACCCAATACATTGGAAGTCATAAGATTATTCTAAATGTCGAATACTTCTATACGGACTTTAAATCGCAGGCTATTGTTGACTATGACAGTGATCCGGGCTATCTAACCATAGCGCAGCTCGATGGCAAGTCGTATTCGCATACTTTGCAGACAGATCTGACATGGGAATCTCCTTTCGGACTATCAATTACAGGAGCCTATAGACTCAATGATGTCAAATCTACCTATGGAGGCGTTCTGCTTGAAAAACCGCTTACAAACCGTTATAAAGCCTTGATTACCACTTCGTATTCTACACCCTTGGAACTATGGCAGTTTGACGTGACTTTCCAGATGAATGGTGGTGGAAGACTGCCGGCTCCCTACATGTTGCCGGACGGCAATATGAGTTGGGGACCACGGTTTAAGGCTTTTCCACAACTGAATTTACAGGTCACACGCTGGTTTCGTAATTTCTCAATATATGCGGGAGGCGAAAACCTTACCGGTTTTAAACAGAAAAATCCGGTTGTATGGAGCAGTGACCCGTGGAGCAGTTACTTTGATCCGACTACGGTCTGGGCTCCGATTCACGGAGCAATGGCATACATAGGAATACGTTTTAATTTCGGACGACTTTAGACTAAAATCATCTATCGCGGGTGTGTCGGTAGCGATTATTTCCTTCGCCAGTTCTGTTATTTGTTACGTAAGTAAGCCCGCAACTTCGGTTGCGGGCTTACTTACGTAACAAACTAATATGTACGTCGTGATTCCCTTTCTTTGTTATCGCGATAAACACTGTTTACCTTGTTGCCTCCGAACGACCACGACACTCTAAAAATAACAACATGGGAATGAATATCGTTTCGGGTGTCTACCACATAATCTTTGTAATATGCTTTTGACTTTGTGATGTTCCAACCAAACGGATCATTTATGGCAAGCGCAAGATCCAGACGGTTGTGGAGTAAGGCGTAACGTATGTCACAGCCTATCAATGAAATCGAGGAATAGTGGATCATTCTATCCTTCCACGGGAAATAATGACTGAACCTGAAGTTAAGAATCAGGGTTTTCTGCCTATTGAGCATCCATGAGGTATTAAGTTCAAGTTTCCCGCTCCATCCAGAGTCATCAGCCTCTCTGAAATCTGAAACCTTTGATTTTGCCATTGAATAGAACACCTCACCACCGAGCTTCAGATTCCACCAGGAAAACACGGAACGATTGTAGGAAGTGTAAAGTCCTGTCTTGATAGTGTTAAGGCAGTTTTCCGGAAGAGTATACTGGCTACCATCGGGATTAAATCTTGTTATATTTCCTATAGCATCGTGATTATATGAGTTATAAAGCACGGCATAGATTCCTTTGAAGCTGTAACTAATCTCTGCATTATGGGCAATACTCGGGTCAAGATCAGGATTACCTGAGAAATAATCACTGACGGTCGTATAGTATCTGAACGGATTGAGATCTCCGAAGTTCGGACGTGTGATACCCATAGAATAAGATATTGAGAACCGTCCTACATTTGGTTTGTTCCAGCTTAGGTTAAGTGATGGGAAAAGATAGCCGTAACATTTGCTATGGTGCATGTTGTCAGTAAGCTGTCTCCCCTTCACATCCGTATATTCATACCTAAGCCCAAGTTTCCCGAAGAAGTTGTTCGTGAAATTCTTCTCCGCGCTGACATACACTGCAGCGGTTCTTTCATCATAATTGAACGAGTTGCTTTGCAGGGGATTGTTAACCCATCCACCGTCAATAAAATCATTGATATGCAGGTCAGTCCTATTGCTGACTCCTGTATATGCACCCCCGGCATCCATTCTGAATTTGGGAAATGGCAAGGCAGCATCCAGTTTTACAGAGTGAATCCGATATTTATTGGTTCCTTCATCGGTAAGTCTAACTTTATCGTTCTCATTTTGCCACGTGGTTATATCTGACAACGAATTGGTGTGGCGGTTGAAGAAGTTATATGTCAGACTCAGCATTTTACCCTTGCTATCAATAGCCCAGTCACCGAAGGCGGTAAGCGTAATCGCATTGTTTGGGCGAGACGGAGAAATATTTTGAGAAAAAGATGAAATCCCATTATCGACTGTCTTATCGAGTATGTTACTTTTAAGGCGCATCGTGCTGAAATTCACTATGGCTCCTGCACTGAACTTGTTGGTGAACTTATATTTGAAAAGTCCGTTGGCTCCAAGAGTTCGGTTGGTGAAATGGTTAGTGCGATCTGAAGTTCGTATATAGTCGGAGAATATATAAGTTCTGTCAAGGTCGTTAATGCCCTTTATATCCTGCCAAGTGGCATCAGCTGAAAGTTCAACCTTTCGTGTGGTATGGCTGATATTTCCTCCGAACAGATAACTGAGATCTTCACGTATAGTGCCATTTCCCCACACATTGCCTCGCGTTCCGTGCGATTCATTACGGGTAGTAATGCTGATATAGGCTACATTCGTTGAGGTAGCATATTTAGCTGGAGGTGTGGTGAGAAGCTCTATCTTCTCAATACCTGACGATTGAAGATTCTTCAAGCGAAGGGTTATCGCCTCATCCGGCATTTCGAGAAGATGTCCATCGATAATGTATCTTACCGAGGATTTTCCGGCTACACTGACCTGGTCATTAGTAACAGAGACACGAGGTATACGGTCAAGTACCTGTATCCCGTTCAGGCCCAATGCGTAGGGATCGTTCTTTGTCATATATACTATACGGTCAGGCGCTTGTTTAAGTACGGGGCGACTTGCTATCACCACAACCTCGTTGAGTTCGAATTCTTTCTCCCATTCAGACAGAATGGAATCATTCACTTCCTGAGCGGAAAGGCACATAGGGAGGGCTGCCGCTACAAGGAGCAGCATAGGTATTTTCTTCATATTTAGTGTATTAGTTTATTCTGTAGTAAAATCGGTTTATTTGAAAGCCTTTTCCGATCCGTTTATAAATAGTGATGCAGAGGTGCCCGTGGGATCTTGTTGAAACCCAATGTTAATTGTCTCATCATTATTGATGAGTTTAACTACTGTCGATTTACCTCCTTCGCCGGTCTGTTCAAAAAACTTAGTCGCTGTTTCAGTGTCTTTTGTGAGCGTTTTATAGATCTCTTCTACAATCGCCTGATTATTCGCCACATGCAATACTCTATAATACCTTCCGTTTTCTTTTGAGACGGAAGTTCTGACAGATTTCTCCTTATTATAGCGACCGTCAAAGAACTTCTCCACGTGTATCTGAGGCGCCTTGGCATTTGCAATCAGAGCTACTATCGTCATGGAAAATATAATCAAAAGTCTTTTCATTCTTCAGGTGTATTAAAGGTTGTGAACTTATCTATAATCTGTTTCTCTCTTGCTTCAAGTTCCGTCATTTCCCTAAAAAAATCATTGGCAGATTTTATATCTGTCTCTATCTGCACTTTGGCAGCATCATCGCTCAGACGGTGTCCATCTGCATAGGCAATATAATAGGATTGAGATCTGTTTTGGTCCGTTGACACATCTCGAAAAAAAGTCACACTAATCCCGAATAAGATGGCGATGGAAGCGGCGATACTAATATATACTGTCCATTTGCGGAACGGACGTTTTCTGTTGGCGTCAATTTTAATTGAAGTCTTATCAGTAATATATGGCTCACATCCCATCGTGTTCCGCACATCATCTATTAATGGAGAATGATAATCAACCTGAGTGAGGATATACTGAAGTTCAGTCTCCTCAAAAACGGAAAGCCTGCAATCCATATATAGACGGCAAAGCTGCTCAGTCTCTTGCAATGTCAGTTTATCGTCTTGCTCTTTCATTTTTCAAGTTGTTTGTAGTTATCACGTATCTTTTTCCTTGCCCGGCTCATATTCATTCTGACAGCCTCAACCGACATATTCAGGTATTCAGCGATCGCTTCATATTCCATCCCTTTGTGCGTGACCAGTGAATATATCTGTCTTTGAATATCAGTGAGTCCGGTTGTGAGTAATGATTCATACCTCTCAATATCCTCAAACTGTATAGGCTTTATCTCCAACTTATCCGTATCGATAGTATCTATGCCAAGTGTCCGGGGCTTTCGCAACCTGTCGATACAGATATTCTTCAATACTGTAAACAGCTTATTGCGGGCTTCCGGTTCTGTTTCCACCTCTCCGGTTCGCCACAGATTGAAGAATGTGTCCTGCAAAGCATCTTTGGCATCCTCATCGTTTTTGAGGAATGCCATTGCGCTTCTGTGCAATTTGTCACGGAGTGCCAAGAATGAGTATGTGAGATTATCTGTTTTCATTGCTTACATTATAGATACGAATGAC
>CAMWTL010000144.1 GCA_947177145.1 uncultured Porphyromonadaceae bacterium | reverse complement strand
CTTTCAGGCTGGGTAAAGTTGCCGTTTGGTTTTCAGATTGAATCAAGTTTAGTGTATTCGATTGAATCCGGATATGCTGATCCGTCAATGAACCGTAATCAACTTTTTTGGAAAGCGTCAGCTCAAAAAGTATTTGGAAAAGGTGGCGCTTGGACTGTACGTCTTGATGGATTTGACATTCTTGGTCAGCTGTCTGGCGTCTCCAGAAATGTAAATGCGCAGGGTATCACAGAAACACGTCGTAGTCTGCTTGGGCGCTATGTCCTCCTGCATATACAATACAATTTCAATTTCGTCAGGTCAAAAAGAATATAAGGAGATTTATTTATATTTTCTTTCCAGATAATCAGATAATTTAAATGTAACGACAATCGACATCCATTTCCGGGGAAAGTTGGAGGTGTATCATACTCGGCAAATACTTCCTCAGCGGAAGAGATGGCAGAAGGATTTACAGAAATGATTTTTGCACACCCGCTAATTTCAAGGAATATAAGGAAGAAAGCAAGTAGACCAAAGCCGTTAATTATTGTTCTTTTCGGAGGCATACGGAGAAGAAGGTTTCAATTACTTTTTCTGTAGAATCGTCGGCAATGATACGACCTTGATTCAGAAGTATGGCACGGGGACAAAGCTGTTTTGCCATTTCGAGGTCGTGCGTTGCCAATAGAATCGTGTGATGAAATGTATCGAGCAGTTTGATAAGATTATCTCTTGCTGAAAGGTCGAGATTGGCAGAGGGTTCGTCGAGGACAAGAATATCCGGTTTCATTGACAACACCGAGGCAATTGCCACACTGCGTCGCTGACCACCTGACAGTTGAAAAGCAGCTTTCTTTGACACTTCTTCTAATCCAACGGCTTTTAAGGCAGCTGTCACCCTGCGCTCAACCTCGACTTCAGGAAGATTCATATTTCGGGGTCCAAAAGCTACATCATCATATACTGTAGGCATAAAAAGCATGTCATCAGGATCCTGAAACACCATACCCACAGCTTGTCTGACAAGTGAGGCAGTCTTTTTTGTGACAGGTACATCCCCGACATTGACCTCTCCGGTGGTGGGGAGAAGAAGACCGTTGGTTTGAAGCAGTAAGGTTGACTTTCCGGAACCGTTAAGTCCCAAAATAGCCACACGCTCACCGTGTGTGGCAGTGAAAGAGACTCCTTTCAGAGCTTCTGTACCGTCAGGATAGGAGTAGTGAACGCCGGTAAATCGAATAAAATGATGACTCATATGATTATCTGTTGAAATTGCCCGTAAGATGTAGCAAAAGGGATGTGAAATCTGTAAAACGAAGGATAGCAATGAAGACTATGCCACCAAAGAGCCATAACCAGGAGGTAGAGGTCCAGTATACAGCATTTCCAGTGGGAAGCACACCATTGAAACCTCTTGCCAACATAGCAAGATGTATTTTTGTGGCTCTGTGTGTACTTTTTACAAGGAGCTGACCTATTAATCTTGACCATAACTTTAAGGGATATGAGCGTTTACCAAAGCCTCTGGCTGCACACGCTCTTTTTATGGTCAGGGATTCTTCGATTATCACGGCGATGTAGCGATAGGTAAGTTGAAGCTGGGTCACAAGCACTGCCGGACATCCAATCTTGCGTAGGGAGTTAAATGTCTCGATAATTCCGGAAGTGCTTACCAAGATCAGAACGCTCTGAAAAGCAATTATACCTCTAAGTAATATGGAGAAAAGACTTACCCATCCACGATTGACCGTCACGTTTCCGATAGTGAAAGCAGGAGCAGTGTCGATAAACGGATTGAAGATGCCTATGAAGATTAGAATTGGGAGGATCCATAATGACCTGACGAAAATCTTAAGGTAACCGATACCGCACAGTTCAGATAGGAAAATCGGATAAGCAGTAAGCCATATTAACTTCTGAGGCATATGTAGAGGCACACTTAGAACAGCAACAAGATAGAGAATGGTCAATATCAGCATAACAACAGTGGGGACAACGGTACGCCTGCCCTTGTCTATCTTCGTAAGGCTGTATAAGATTTTCTCGGTCTTAGCCATAGGCGTGCTTTATAGGTCTTGGTAATTTTTAGAAAGCCTCTTTCGGAAGATGATCCTGCAAATTGCCCAAAGGAGCACCATAACAATGAATCCCCCAATAACCCCTGCAAATGTGGAATCATAGTCAGGCATAATGGCAGTGGATGGAACGATGGACTCACCAATTTCCGTGTTACCGGTGATTCTCTCAATCGACCATTCAAGCCCGTCAGGGTTTGAGGAGGCAATCCAAGTGAAGGCCAAGGCAAAAATCAGAGCAAGAACTGCAAAAAACCAAATAACAAATTTCTTATTATGTACTTTATCGGTGGCCGTGGCATCAGCTTGGTTCGCAGAACGGGAGTTAAGTAAATCAGGCTTATAGGTAGCCACAAAACAGAGGAGAAGGGCAGTGGCAACACCTTCACAAAGACCTATGGCAAGATGAATGGAGGTCATCAGTGCAAGGAAATCAAGAGCGGGAAGTGCGGTGATGCCGGAGAGGTTGGTTTCAATCGTCACCATAACAGCTCCCAACTCCAGCCCCACAATGCTTGCTAATATTGAAGCCAAGGCAATTCTCCATTTCACTGTGCTATTACCGGCGATAGGACGATATATGAGGGGATATGCCACAAGGCAACTCATAGCTGCCATATTAAGGATATTGCAGCCAAGTGCCAACAGACCACCATCAGCAAAAATGAGACATTGAATTATCAATACGGAGGTGAGGGTGATGTAAGCAGCCCAGGGACCTAAAAGAGCTGCCAACAATATTCCCCCGATAATATGTCCACTTGATCCCGTGCCGGGAATAGTAAAGTTTATCATCTGTGCCGCGAAGATAAACGCCCCCATCACTCCCATAAGAGGCACTATATCGTCGCGAGTTATTTCCTTTACTTTCTTTGATGAAATTCCGATTAGCGCCGCTGCCGCAACTCCGGCTACCCCTGCCACCGCAGGAGAGACAAGCGCATCTGCCATATGCATAGTTTTGAAGAATTAGATTATTTTTACATGGATTTACCGAACACCAAGCTTTGTTGACTCCCGAATTTTAATGATTGCCAATGCGTTTTTCGAAATTAATGCAATCGGGGAGTTCTGACAGGTAATGGGTGACGAATATAAGCGATGTGCCGTTTCGTTTTAAAAGCTCCGTGATGATTCCCTTGATACGCTCCTTATGGTTTTTATCCAGACCGTGTAGAGGCTCATCGAGCACAAGCAGATCAGGCTGCTTAATCATAGCCCGCGCAACAAGCACAATCCGTTGCTCACCGGAAGAGAGTTCAGAGAATTTTTTTGACTCAAGATGTGAGATGTCGAGTAAGTTCATCCATTTCTCAGCCGTAGCACGTTCTTCCGGAGTGGAGGGATGGTAGCGGTTGAGGGAGTTTCTCAGCCCTTGCACTATTATTTCCTTTACCGTGTCGTTTGACCGGAAATATAATTGCATTTCAGGACATACGTAGCCAATGGCATTCTTTATGTCCCAAATACTTTCCCCTGTACCTCTTTTACGATCAAAAAGGATTATATCATTGGCATAACCCTGCGGATTGTCGGCACAAATCATACTTAGCAGCAAAGATTTTCCGGAACCGTTCGGACCGGTCAATGACCAACATTCCCCTCGACGGACTGTCCAATTGAAATTCTCAAAAATTGTCTTATCCCCGTATCGGGCATAACCATTATGTATAGAGAAGGCAATCCGGCAATCCGGCTTTAAGGATTTACGTAACTCAGGTAAAGTATAATTATCAGGATAGTAGGGTCGAAGCTTTTGGTGTTTATAAGTTTGGCTATCTTAGCCGTGCCTATAATCGGAAGGTTAATGACACAGTTATCGAGTTCGATTAAAGAGTTGGTGTAAGCAGGAATGTCATCATAATCGCAAAGCAACAACACGGCTGAGATACCTTCTTCCCTTAATTGGAGCATTGCTTCGTCGAATTCCTTTCGCGAGGCAGCATCGAGTCCTATATAGGGATTGTCAAGAATAAGCAGGTCAGGACGGTCGCAAAGAGCATTGATGATAAGCAATTTTCTAAGCTCACCACTTGATAGATAATTTATCTTCTTGTCAAGAATATCGTTGAGTCGGAATGTTTCAGTGAGTTTATGCCAGATTGGAGATTCAGTTTTACTCTTAAAAAGATCGCCTACGGTTGGGACATACTCATTTGCGGTTGCTTCAAGACGCTGGTTATAGTATTGGACGTCAATGCCCGTGAGAGAATGTATATCAGTAAAGGTAAGCATTTTAACCTTACTGACAGTTTCGGCAAAGCTAAGGCGGTTGCCATAAGCATAACGCCCTTTTTCAAGGATTGTGCCCAATGTGGTTTTACCACTGCCATTATTACCAACAATAGCAGTTATGCCGGAGGGTATTCCGGATTTATATGGATTCTGAAGACAGACCTTGCCGTATCCAAGGCGCGGACTGTCGAAAGATATTATGTAATTTGAAGAGTCAGACATAAAATTAACCGAAATAAATTGATTAATTTATTTTTGAGTTGACAAAATTAATAAAAATGTTCAGATAATTCACTAAATTTGCAGTTTACTAAATCGTTTTTTAGTTAATAGAGGGTATGTTTATGGGTATGGAGTTAGGGTTTATGGATTTGGAATTATAAGGAATGAGAAACGATAGCGGGCTTTCGGAAGCGATTTGGAGATCAAGGAGCCATAGTCAATCTTTCCTTAATAATTTAATAACATATTCTATAGCATTAATAAATAGTTTTATGATGGAGTTTGAGAAATTCAGAGAGCTTCTTAGAGCTGACAGAAGCATTCGTCGATTTGATGAGAACAAAAGAATTGATGAGAGCGTGCTCAAAAAGCTTGTGGAACTTATGCGTTATTGTTCGTCGGGCAGAAATCTTCAGCCACTGCGCTATCGCATTGTGTCGAGTGCCGATGAATGTGAGAAGGTTTTTCCGGCATTGAAATGGGCAGGTTATCTCACTGATTGGGATGGTCCGAAAGAGGGTGAACGCCCAACCGGTTATTTAGTACAGTGCCTTGACACTGATCTGACCCGGAATCTGCTTTGCGATGATGGCATACAATTACAGGCTCTTACTCTGGGTGCGCAGACATTAGGTATAGGAGGGTGTATCATAAAATCGTTTAATGTTGACATAATACAAAAGGGACTCCATATCCCTGAGAATATGAAGCCCCTTTATGTCTTAGCCTTAGGCTATCCTGTTGAGAAAGTCGTAATTGAGGATATTGCCAACGGCGATATTAAATATTGGCGAGATCCTGAAAGCGTACATCATGTTCCGAAACGCGAGTTATCGGAATTGATCATCTCATAAATTCGGATCATACCATCAACGGACGGGGCAACTCAGCGTATCGTATCTGCTACCGGTTGTTCCGTCTGTACGCTTTGTGCAGTTGAATCAACCAAATTCTGATTTTCAGCTACATTTTTGCGAATATGCTCAAGCCAATAACCGGGCTTAACCTTATATGTTGTAGATTTACCCTGGCGCACAAGGTTGATTTCCGGCACTGTGTCTTCTTCGGAAAGGAGGTCAGGGTAGTAATCAGCCTGATTACCGATTGAATCTTCAAAATGGTAAAGCCGATTTGCCATAGATCCTTCCAAGTCAAGTGTGCCGTAAAGTATCATCGTCGGGATGCCGGAGAGATCGGTGCCTGAGGCATAAGCGGCAAGTCGATATTGTGGAGGTGTGATCGTTTCGTCGCTGTCAATTCGGAAAATCTTATCATTTACCGAATCCACAATGCAGAGCACCGGTATCCAGCCATTTCTAAGGGACGGGTCGAGAGATGCGATCTCTTCCGAGCGAAGAGAATCGAGAAGTTGGTTCTCACGTTTTGAAATATAGTTGATCTGATAAACCTTTCCGGAGTCGATCCAAAGATAAGAACCGTCGTCGAGAGTCCAGCCTCTCCATCCATTCTCACTCCAGAGGGAATCAGGCGCTGCCTTTACCTTATTTTTAAGTGAATCGTCAACCAGAGTGGGATAATACTTCACCATTTCGGCTGAATCTTTAATGTCGGGGAGAGGATAAGGTCTTTCGAGGGGATAATTGATAGCCGCGGCAAATTTTGATGCGGAATCAGTTATAATGGCTGTGGCGGCAGGTTTGACATCTTCAGGAAGATTAGAATGGTCGGTCTCCGCTTTCGGCCTTGTGCATCCGGCAGCAATTGAAAAAATCAGGAGCGAACCGGAAAATATGGGGAGAATATGAAGTTTTGACATAATAGTTGAGGAAAAAACAGTTTGCAAATAATTAAACCACAAAAACAACATCTTTGAATGAAAGAATATCTTCAAAGACTCATAGAATAAAATTTAATCTTGGATGAAAAGTGTCTCGTATTCTTCAATCCTTCTTTGCTTAAGTTGCGAGAGGGTTTTGCCATTTGCTTTACTGTAAGAAAGATAATTTGCTTTAATGTTGCGGTCGCCTGCTGATAGTTTTTTGTACACACTTGATTTGGCTACCATACCGATACCGCAGTTATAGGCAAGGGCACTAAGTAATAGGCTATCTTTTCCGAAACTTCTATATTTTTCACAAAGTTTTGCGAGGTCTTTTCTTAAAAGTTTTTCTGCTTGGGCTTTTGAAAGATTCTGGTTCGGCTTATAGGGGTCGCCTTTAACAATCTTATGTCCATAACCCACAAGGTTGCCGTGATTCTTGTGTAAGCCTTCATATTTCATAATCAGCTCCACGGCTTTGTCAAAGTCTGTTTTGACATTTTGTTGAATACTTACCTCTTTGGCTTTAGATGTTGCTCCTGTCACAAATTCGGTATATCCGCAAATAAGTGAGAAAGTCAGAGAGATGGTAAAGATAAAATTTCGTAATCGCATAAATTATTAATTTAAGTTACGAATTCGGTTTACTCTGTCACAACTTTTTTCGGAGGCGCATAATACGCTTACGAGAGTTTTCGTAACTATAACAATTCAAAATTAGAAAAAGGTTTTATGTTTAAAACAGTTTTTTGACAAGAAAAGTGAATGTGTTTAAGATTATTTGGCAAAATGCAGAAATTTTACTAATTTCGTAACATATTTTAAAGATAAATGTTATGAAATATCAATATATCACCAAGGGAACATGTTCCAAAATGATAGAATTCGAAGTTGAGGAAAATGTGATAAAAAATGTTAATTTCTTCGGAGGATGTCATGGAAACCTTCAAGGAATAGCAGCCTTGGTAAAAGGGATGTCCGTCGAAGAGGTTGTTAAGCGCCTTGATGGTATTGACTGTAAAGGCAAGGGTACGTCTTGTCCGAATCAGTTGGCACAAGCTCTAAAGACTACCCTTTTTAACGAATAAATACCTTTTTCGCAGTAAAGATACCAATAA
>CAMWTL010000143.1 GCA_947177145.1 uncultured Porphyromonadaceae bacterium | reverse complement strand
TCTCTAAATTACAAAGTATGAGAAAACTGTTTTTAATCTTCATGACGCTTATGGCTTGTGTCTGGAACATCTCTGCCCAGATGCAGACCTACAGTGGAATTGTGGTGGACGCAGCCACCAATGACCCACTGCCGGGAGCTACAATTATGCCAATTGGCGGCGGACAAGGCACCTCTACTGACATTGAAGGTAAATTTACTCTTCAGGTTCCTGCCAAAGTTCATTCTGCCACTGTATCCTATGTGGGCTACAACGCGCAGAACGTGATGCTTCACCAGAATATGACAATTAAACTCGTTGAGACTACAAGTAATCTTGACGAAGTGATGGTCGTGGCTTACGGCGTCGCAAAGAAATCTGCCTATACCGGCTCGGCATCGGTAGTTAAAGCTGATCAGCTTGAGGATGCACTGGTATCCACTGCCACTGACGCTCTTAACGGTAAGATTGCCGGTGTGCAAGTGCAAAGTATTAACGGACAACCAGGTGCTGATCCTACAGTACGCATCCGTGGCGTTGGCTCTCTCAGTGCTTCCAACACTCCTCTGTATGTGGTTGATGGCGTGCCTTATGACGGCAGCATATCTAATATCAACACTATGGATATTGAATCAATGACAGTGCTTAAAGATGCAGCTGCGGCGGCTCTTTACGGTGCTCGCGGTGCAAACGGTGTTATCCTTATCACCACGAAGAAGGGTTCTATCGGTGCAGCCAAGGTCACTGTCGATGCCCGTTGGGGTGTCAACGACCGTGCCGTTCCACGTTATGATATGATTGAAACCACCAATGAATATGTAGAGTTGGTTTACAAATCACTATATAACGGCTACTACTATAATTCCTCTAATACGACTGATTCTGCTCATCGTCTCGCTAATGCAAACATATTTGGCAGGTTAGGTTATCAGGTGTATACATTGCCGAATGGTGAGGGTCTTATAGGTACTAACGGTCTTATTAATCCTAATGCAACTTTGGGATATCAGAATGGAGATTACTACTATACTCCGGACGATTGGTATAAAGAGCAATTCCGCAATGGTCTACGTCAGGAATACAACATTAGCATCAACGGTGGCAATGAACGCTTCAATTATTATCTCTCCGGCTCTTATCTCGGTGATGAAGGACTTATCGAAGGCTCTCACTTCCGTCGCCTCGGCACCCGCGCCGTGGTAGATTATCAGGCAAAGGAATGGTTGAAAATGGGTACAAACCTAAGCTATACCTATACAAATTCAGGCTATCCGGGAGATCAGACAAGTGACAACGCTGCCACTTCTTCTGCCAACGCATTCTACGTGGGCGATCAGATAGCACCTTACTATCCTATGTATGTGCGCAATGCTGACGGCACAATCAGACGTGATGCAAATACTAATAAACCTATATACGATTATGGCGACGGTGTATCGACACCTTACACCCGTAACTTCATGAATATGTCTAACCCGGCAGGTAATCTTGCATATGATACCGAAGATTATCTCTCAGATGTGTTTAACGGTAAATGGTATGCGATCATTACTCCTGTAGATGGTCTTTCCATCACGGGCACAGCCGGATATTATCTCGATAACACCCGCTATCACAGTATCGGTAATCCTTGGTATGGTCAAAGTTCAGAGTCCGGCGGTTCAGCCGTACAGACAAATGAACGCACACGTGCCATTAATCTACAGGCACTCGCACAGTATCAGAAATCTTTTGGCAAGAATGATATCGACGTGCTCCTTGGCTATGAAAGCTATGACTTGAATATCGAAAATCTCGAAGGTGTAGGCTATAATCTTTACCGTCCTGACAGCTTCGTCATTAATAATACAATCGACAGCAAGAATCCCTATGGATATGTAGTAACCTACGCTACACGTGGTCTTTTCGGTCGTGTAAATTACAGCTTCGACTCTCGCTATTTCTTCAGTGCTTCTGTTCGTCGTGACGCATCTTCCTGCTTCCATCCCGACCATCGTTGGGGTACATTCTGGTCTGTATCCGGTGCGTGGAATCTTGCTAAGGAGCACTTTATGGCAGATGCCACTGAATGGCTCGACCAACTCAAGATTAAAGCATCTTTCGGTCAGCAAGGCAATGATAACCTTGGTCGTGATGATTTCAACTCCACTACTTGGTATGCGAAATATTATGCTTATGCTGATCAATACCGCATCACCGGTGCTAACGGTGTATGGTCAGACGGCACACTCTTCTACAAAGGTAATCCGGAGATCACTTGGGAGACGTCCAACAACTTCAACGTAGGTATTGACTTCAGTTTTAAGCAAGGACTCGTAAGCGGTACTATCGAATATTTCAACCGCCAGACATCCAATATGCTTTATAATAAGCCCGTATCTCCATCTAACGGCTACTCTTCAATTCCTATGAACGTAGGCTCGATGCGTAATAACGGTGTTGAGATTGAAATTAATGTACGTCCCGTAAATACTAAGAACGTGACTTGGGACATCAACGCCAACTTGACCACTGTATCAAATAAAGTGCTAAAGCTTCATCCCGACCTTAACGGACAGCTCATCAACGGTAGCCGTATCTACCGTGAAGGAGAATCAATGTATCAGCTCTATCTCGTTGACTATGCCGGTGTAGATCCCGCCACGGGTCTTGCCCTGTATTGGGATGCAGATGCCAAGAAAGATGCCAACGATGAGGATATGAAAGATGCACAGGGAAATTATATTCTTGAAAAGGAATACCTCTCGACAGATGCCAGCCACGCCTACAATTACAATCGTAAGGCCACCGGCAACCTGATGCCCAAGGCTTATGGTGGCTTCGGCACAAGTGTCTCCTTCTTTGGCGTCGATTTCAGTATGTCGTTTGCTTACCAATTCGGCGGCAAGATTTGGGATTACACTTATCAGGATCTTATGCACAATGGCAACACAAGCGACCTTGGTCGAAATTGGCATAAGGATATCAGAAACGCCTGGACTCCTGAGAACCGTAATACCAACGTACCTCGTCTTGACGGAGAGGATTCCTATACTAACTATTCCTCTACACGTTGGCTTACCTCAAGCAACTATCTTTCACTGCAAAACATTACCCTCGGATATAACTTCCCAACTAAACTTATAAACAAGATTGGTTTGACCGGTCTCCGCATCTATGGTGCCGCTGAGAACGTATTCCTTCTCTCTGCACGTAAAGGTATGGATCCACGTCAGGGTTATGTCAACTCCGACGGTGCCACCTATAAAGGTTCACGCTGCATCTCAGGCGGTTTGAGAATCGAATTCTAAGCCCTTCCCTTTATTTCATTTTTTATCGAATCCACAATGAAAAGGAATCTAATATATTTCGCCACATCAGCCATTTTGGCATCAATAGCATTGGGTGGCTGCAACGACCTTGACACCAAGCCCGACAATTACTATGTGTCAACCGAAGAAAAATCTGATGCCATTGCTCAAAACCCTGAGCTTGCTAAAGCCGGTGTAGTAGGTATATCTTCCACCTACAACCAATATCAGGCTGTCTATACTAATCACATAGATTTCGGTTGGCCTTCCGTGATGCTTGGAATGGATTGCATCGGTCCGGATCTTGTAAGCCCTAATACCGGTTATAACTGGTTCACAACTATGGGCAACTATGATATGGGCAACAATAACAACTATATGAACAGTCTTGCCTGGTATCATGCCTATAAGATTATCAACTCTGCCAATGCCGTGATCTCAAACGTGGGGGAGGCTGAGTCTGACGACCTCAAGCTCTACGGAGCGCAAGGCTATGCAAACCGCGCATTCGCATATTTCAATCTTATCCAGCTTTTCCAGACCACCTATAAAGGGAGCGAGACAAAGCCCGGCGTACCACTTATAACTCCGGAGAACGCTGACCGGGTTGCAACCGAGGGCTGTCCGCGTTCTTCGGTACAGGAAGTTTACGATTTTATCTTATCAGATCTTGACACCGCTATCAGTTACCTTACAGAATGTGGTATGGGGGTAGATAAGATTGCTGAGACAGGTGCAAAGCGTTTCGTATCTCTCGGAACAGCGTATGGACTTCGTGCACGTGTCAATCTCGTAATGAACAATTGGCAGGCTGCTGCTGATGATGCAGCCAAGGCAATCTCTTATTCTGGCGCAACTCCTTATTCTATACAGGAGGCCTCTGTGCCGGCTTTCAATGATCCGAGTGCGCACAACTGGATGTGGTGTATCTACGTTGAAGAGACCGACCGCGTAGTGACTTCATGGATCATCAACTGGCCCTCCCATATGGGTTCGCTTAATTATGGCTATGCTTCTGTAGGTGCATGGCGTTATATCAGTAAAACACTCTACAATGACATCAGTGACACTGACTGTCGCAAGGGCTGGTGGCTTGACAGCAATTGTCAGAGTACAAATCTGAACGCCAATCAAGCGGCTGTCATTGTTGCTTATGGTGCTCCTGCATACACTCAAGTTAAATTCGCACCTTATAAGGGTGAACTCCAGACTACCACCAACGCAACATCTATAATATTGATGCGTGTGGAGGAAATGCACCTCATTCAGGCTGAGGCTACCGCTATGGCGGGCAATGCAACTGAAGGCAAAAGGCTTCTTGAGGAGTTTGTCAAAACTTATAGAGACCCCGGGTATGTCTGCCAAGCTGTAAGTGGAGCCGATGTGCAGGAAGCGGTATGGATGCAGCGCCGTATAGAGCTTTGGGGTGAAGGACATTGCTATTTTGATCTTCTACGTCTCAACAAGGGTATTGATCGTCGCGGCGGTGGCTGGGACAGTACGTGGGTGTATGATATTCCGGCACCTCTCAATCCCCTTCTTATCCCTCAGCGTGAGATGGATGCTAACCCGGCTATCGGTAGCAACAACCCCACATGGAGTAAGCCGAGTGCTGTTGACGACTTCTAATGATAGCTAAACAAAACATTTTAACAGATTTCAGATATGAAACTCAATATTTTTAAATCAGCCCTTTTCCTTCTTGCCATTGCCGTTTTCGGCTCTTGTTCTGAAGGGAAATATTGGGACGAACCATCAAATCCAGGGAATGTCTATGCTTTCGTAAAACCGGCTGAGACCATTTCCGTACCTACAGACGCCGACTTCCCTTCCACGGTGAATGTCACTGTTTCACGCAACAGCTCTGTTGGCAACGTAAGCGTCCCTGTTGTCTTCAAGTCAAATTCTGAACTTATCACCGGCCCTGCCACTGTGGAATTCGCAGATGGAAGTCTGACTTCCACATATGTAATATCTCTTGGTGACGGTCTCGAAATCGGTGTGGACTACACCGCCAATCTTTCCTTGGAGCAGCCTAAAGATGTGCTTCTGCAGGTCAATTCCAAGAATTTGAGCTATGCTTTCAAAATATCGAAAGCTTTAAGCTGGGTTTCAGCCGGAAAGGCGGCAGCCTTCTCTGACTGGGGTGGCAATGAAGAAGCAGCGGAAATTGCAGTTGAAATCGCAAGCAACTATCCAAGCAGTGAGTTGCGTCTATGCCGTCTTGTTAATCCATATAAGACTCTTGATCCTGACTATACTTCGGATGCCGCAAATCTTGAATTCTTCATTACTAATGATGGCAACGCTGCCGGAATGAGATATAATTGGCAGTATATCGGTCAGTATGACGAAGAAAATGGATATTACTTCTTTGGCATCAGCGAGGCTAATGGTGGCTCGTTTACCAATGAGGGAGATGAGTATATTATGAACGGATTTATGGCATATGGTGCCACAGCTTCCAAACCTGATGGTATCGGATGGTATGAAACACTCAGTTTCACCTGGACACCGCCCGCCAAGTAATTCTCCAAAATATACAAAGCTATATGTATAGTAAGTGTGACATCGGTAAACGATTAAACTAACAGTAAGCTCAAACAAATTGATAATAAGCAGCAACGAATGGCTTATGGCTGAAAAGCAAATCCATTCGTTGTTGCTTATTATCAATTCTTTACTTCCGATTCTTAAAAATTTAGATAAACCTATACTATTGTAAGGAGATTCCCAAAGTACCTCCCATATTATTTTTACTTATTATTAGTTCATTCCGACTCTAAATGTTATCTTTGCAATTGAAACTCCAAAAACGGTGAAAGATGGCAAAATCAATCAAATATCCCATAGGCATACAGACCTTCTCAGAGATAATCACTGAAAATTATCTCTATGTAGACAAGACTAAACTTGTCTATGAATTGACACATGGGGCAAAGTACGTGTTTCTGAGTCGTCCGCGCCGCTTTGGGAAAAGTCTGCTCATGTCGACTCTCGAAGCGTACTTCGAGGGTAAGCGTGAGCTTTTTGAAGGACTCGCCATCTCCAAACTCGAAACCGAATGGCAGTCATATCCCATACTCCACTTCGATTTAAGTGGGGCAAATTATAATCATCCCCGGCGTCTTATCACACGGATTACCGGCTGCTTAAACGACATAGAGGAAAAATATGCATTGAACATAGCCGAGAGGGAGAACATTTCTGAACGGTTCATTCAGTCAATTAAGCAAGTCTACGAGCGTTCCAACAAGAGAGTGGTGATATTGATTGACGAATATGACAAACCGATGCTCGATTGTCTACACAATGACGACCTGCACGATGAGATTAAGGCAGAGCTGCGCGGTTTTTATTCGGCAATAAAACTGAGTGACCGATATATCAAATTTGCTATGCTTACCGGAGTCTCGAAGTTCGGCAAGGTCTCCATCTTCAGCGGTCTCAACAATCTAAAAGACATCTCCTTGCTCCCGAAATACAATGATATCTGCGGAATTAGCGAGACGGAGTTCCGACGTGGGTTCACCACATCGGTTGAGGAGTTTGCAGAGGAGAACGGTCTCACTGTCGAGGAGACATGGGATGGTTTCAAGACCCTCTACGACGGCTACCACTTCGCCTCGCGTGGGGAATATATCTACAACCCCTTTAGCGTCCTTAACGCCTTTGATTCCGAGGAGTTTGGAAGCTATTGGTTTGATTCAGGCTCCTCCTCATACCTTATCAAACTCATAAGACGGAACCGTTATCTGCTGGCAAATGTCGAGGGAGCACGTAGAAAGAAGAGTGCCCTGAGTGACATCTCGGATATAAGCCGTGACCTCGTGCCGCTTCTCTATCAATCCGGCTACCTCACCATCAAGGGCTATGATAAGACCACTTTGGAGTATATTCTGGGATTTCCCAACAAAGAGGTGTATGAAAGTTTCTGGGAGACACTTGCAAATAATTTCTTCCTTAACAAAGTAGGCGATTCCTCTTTCAGTGTAGATAAATTTCTCAGCGATGTCAATGAAGGCAGACCAGAGAAGTTTATGGAGCGGTTAAAGAGCCTATTTGCTGACACTGAGTCGAGCTACGAGCCTAATAAGGAGGTTCATTTCCAAAATATGATGGCTATAGCCTGCAAGATGATGGGGCTAACGGTCAGGACTGAGATTCATTCGAGT
>CAMWTL010000142.1 GCA_947177145.1 uncultured Porphyromonadaceae bacterium | reverse complement strand
GATTTTAAGGTTAACAGAAGATTGGTTGTCGGGATGACAATCAATTTTTTTTATATCTATATGAGTTTCGTGCATATGACGGCAGAATTATTATTGTCTTGTCAACCATAGCGGATGAAAGGGCGTTTAAATGAAAAACGATTTCCACATGGATTGGCTGATTACTTTCTTTCAGAAGAATCCCGTTATCCCGATTTTTCTGACCCTCGGTTTGGGCTTCTGGCTCGGTAAGCTTAAATACAAATCTTTTAGTCTGGGTGCTGTCTCAGCCACATTGATTGTGGGTGTGCTGTTCGGACAGATGAACATCGAGATCCCTCAAATCCTTAAAACCGTATTCTTCCTGCTTTTCCTCTTCTCTATTGGCTATAGCGTGGGGCCGCAGTTTTTCCGCTCATTCAAGGGGAGTGGCATAAAGCAGATGGTGTTCGCGGTGGTGCTTGCTCTCATATGCGCGGGCACGGTGATTCTCACAGCCAAACTGATGGGATATTCTACAGGAATTGCCGCCGGACTTTATGCCGGGTCGCAGACTGCCTCCGCATCGCTCGGGCTTTTGGGCGACACTGTGAGGGAGATGCCTATGGATGAGTCTCAACGTGACTATATGCTCAAGATAATACCGGCTTGCTATGCCGTGACATATGTGCTCGGCGCGGTGGGTTCCGCCTGGTTTCTCTCCAACATCGGTCCGATGCTGATGGGTGGCATTAATAAGGTAAGGGAGGATGTCGCGAGGATAGAACAGGATATGGACTCGGGCGAGACGATGCCTGAGCCGGGACAGATACAGGCTGCCCGGCCGGTGGCTTTCCGTGCTTATAAGGCTACGTGTGATTACTTTGTCACTCCAAAGACTGTGGCGCAACTTGAAGAGGTGTTCCACCGGCACGATCTCAGGGTATTCGTGGAGCGGCTGCGTGTGAAAGGGGAGATTGTTGACCCACAACCTGATCAGCTTATATATAAAGGAGACACGGTGGTGCTCGGAGCGCGTACAGAGGAGATAATTGATGTCAATAATTATTTAGGTCCGGAAGTTACCGACAGGGAACTTCTGAATTTCGGGGCGGAGCGCACACCGGTGACCGTTGCCTCGAAGGGAGCTGCCGGTATGACATTGGGTGAATTGCGTCGCCAACCATATATGAGGGGAGTGGTGGTGGCTTCGCTCAAGCGTAACAACATGAGTATTCCGGCAAAAAGTAAGACGGAATTGCAGAGGGGAGATGTCATAACGTTGGTGGGCTTGCCACGTGCCGTGACCGACGCAGCCGTTCAGATTGGTTATGCCGACCGTCAGACCGACACCACAGATATGGTATTTGTAGGGTTGGGTATCGCAGCCGGATGCATAATCGGTGCGCTTTCAATAAAGATAAAAGGCATACCCTTATCGTTGAGTATGAGTGCCGGAGCATTGATTTCCGGTTTGGTGTTAGGATGGCTCCGCACACGCAAACCCTCCTACGGACGTATCCCTTCGCCTGTGGTGTGGATTTTCAATAATCTTGGTCTGAACATGTTTATTGCGGTCATAGGCATCACCGCCGGAGCCTCGTTCCTGCACGGCATTCGTGAAGCCGGCTTCCTCATATTCTTTATAGGTTTCGCCTGTACGCTCATCACCCTGACATTGGGCATCATCATAGGCAGGAAGATTTTCAAGTTCTCCACACCTGAGACGTTGGGGTGTGTTGCCGGGGCACGCTGTGCTGTGGCTGCGATCGGAGCGGTGCAGGACACTCTCCAGAGCGACGTGCCTAACTTGGGCTACACTGTCACCTACGCCGTAGCTAACATAGCCCTCGTCTTCTCCAGCCTCTTAGTACTCTTCATAGTCTAACCTTACTTCTCAACGCATATTATAACTTAAGAAAGGCGTAAACGGGCATTTCCGTTACGCCTTTTTTCTATTTTGATGTTTGCTTTGTTAAAGGAGAGTTTAAATTATATAAAAATGTTAAAAAGTGTAAAACTGTAAATTTGGCAACATATTCTTTTTGCGTGGGTGTATATTTTTACTAATTTTGCGCTTGCAAAACATCAAAAATGTCTGCTTACTATTTTAATTTGTAAATCAATTGCCGTAGATTCAATCTTTTAGGTTGAATTGCTTTAAGTTTTGAAAAATATGATTTGTGCTTCTGACCATGTAACATATAGTCATATGAGATATTAATCTGCAATCTAAGGATTGTGGGTTAATTTAACCTATGCCTATATCTGGTCATTGATTGAAGCTGAATAGATTTTCCAAAGCTATTCCACTACGACATATCTACTTACTATATATGAAGTTAAACTATCTTGCCTTGTCGGCACTCCTGCCCGGAGTCCGCTTAGGCGCATCAGCCCAAGAAGCCGTTCGGAAAAGCAATATTTTCCGCCGTTTGGCCTGCACACTCCTCACAGTGGTCGGGTCAATGACGTGTGTCTATTCGCAAAATGTGGCTCTGAAAAGCAATCTTGTAAGCGATGCTTTATTGAGTCCCAATGTTGGCATTGAAATCGGTCTTGCGCCACGTTGGACGTTTAACGCCAGTGGACAGCTTAATCTTTGGACTGTAGGCAATGGCCATAAGTGGCGTCATTGGCTTGTGCAGCCGGAGGGTCGTTATTGGTTCTGCCAACGCTTCGCCGGGCATTTTGTGGGTGTCCATGCCCTTGGAGGGGAATATAATGTCGGGAAACTTGATCTGCCGAACTTTATAGGTATGCCCCTCAGCAAGCTCAAGGATCGTCGCTATGAGGGCTGGTTTGCAGGAGCAGGTGTGGCATATGGCTACGCATGGCCCCTTAGCAAGCACTGGAACATAGAGGCAGAAATTGGTGTGGGCTGGATATGGACAAAGTATGATGCCTATCCATGTGCCGTTTGTGGATCCAAACTGGAGTCGAAGACTTACAATCACTTTGCACCGACCAAATTGGCTGTAAATATTGAATATCTCTTTTAACTACAACTACAGAAACAATGAACAGACTGAATATATTTCTAACAGCCATTTTTGCATCGTGTGGTCTTCTCGCTTCGGGTCAGACATATAAACAGTTCGCAGTTGCCAATCTCGACATTTCACATCCTGATTCGCACACTCTCGCGGTTTCTATGGATATCACTCCCTCATCAATGCATCTGAAGAGAAACCAGTTGGTGCGTCTTATGCCTATTCTTATAAATGAAGAGCGTACTGACAGTGTGGAACTGCCTTCATATACGGTGGCTGGTAAAAACCAATATTATTATACCCTTCGGTCAAGCAACAATACGGATAACCTTTACTATGGAGGTTCTGATCAGGCGATTCCTTATTCTGTGACATTGCCTTGGCAAGACTGGATGGCATCTTCTACGGTGGAAGTACGTGCCGTTGCCTCCACTTGCTGTGGAAAACCTGTGGGCGATACGCGGGATCCTCTTGCGAAACTTGAATTTGTGCCTCCTGTGCTTGAGGCTGACTTGGAATATGTGGAGCCACCTGTGACTTTGGAAAAGGAATATGTGCTTGAAGGACGTGCATATGTGAATTTCCCGGTAAACCGTACCGAGATTTATCCTGACTATATGAACAATCCTGTGGAACTTCGAAAGATAACAGGTTCTATCGACACAGTTCGCAATAATCCCGACGCTACAATCGAGACAATTACCCTCACAGGCTACGCCTCTCCGGAGGGTCCTTATCAGAACAACGTACGCCTTGCCAAGGGACGTACCGAGGCATTGAAAGAATATGTGCGTAAGCTTTACAGCTTCCCGGCAAGTGTGTTCATAACAAATTCTGTGCCTGAGGACTGGGCAGGTCTGCGTGAGGCTATCGAGAAAGAGGCTTATCCGGATGCCGCTGCAATGGTGGAATTCATAGATTCCGACTATCCCATTGAGAAGCGCAACGACCGTTTCCGCCAGCTATTCCCCAAGGAATATGCCGAACTCCTTAAATACGTGTATCCCAGACTTCGCCATACCGACTATCTCGTGAAGTATAATATCAAGAAATTCACCGATGTGGAAGAGATAAAGTCTGTGATGTTGACACGTCCTCAGAACCTTAGTCTTGATGAGTTCTATGCGGCAGCCAATTCTTATCCTGTCGGTTCTCCCGAATATGATGAGGTGTTTGACATCGCTGTGAGAATGTATCCTGAGGAGCCTGTCGCCAATCTTAACGCTGCCAATTCAGCTATGCGTCGCGGTGACTTTGAGCGTGCCCGTCAACTTTTGCAACGTGCAGGTAAGGGAGAGGATGTCGACTATGCCTGGGCTGTATTCTACGCTCGTCAAGGTGACTATGAATCGGCAATGAAATACTTGGATAAACTGCCCTCGGCAAAGTCCAGTAAGTTGATCGACAGTATAGAAAAGATCCGCAAATACAAAGGAGGAGTCACTTTTCTGCAACCTGAGCGAAATGATTGGAATTGAAATGTAAAAATTTTATAAATAAACTATTAACTAATTTTACAACATGAGAAAAAATCGTTATTTTGTCTTGGCTTCGACTATGCTTGCTCTCGTGGCAGGAGGTTGCTCAAGCGACAATTTTGATCTGAAAGACTCTCAGCAGGTTCAGGTCAATGAGGGAGACGGTTTCTACATGAGTATTGATGTAGTCATGCCCAGTGGCTCTGCCGGTACTCGAAGTGAAACAGGCAATCCCGATGATGGCTACTCCACAAGTGATGGTGGCGTTGAGGTCGGAACTTCCGGAGAGAGTACTGTCAGCAGTGCATTAATTGTGCTTGCCGCTACAGATAATCTCTTGAAGGATGTGCCTGAATATGGTTTCATTGCTGCCGGAGAGGTATCAAGTAATCATCTTGGTGGTTATGAGTACACTATAGGTGATGGAAGCAAGAGCCAAGCTTACCGTGCCCTTGCACAGCTCAACAAGGCAAGCCTGGAGATTTTCTATGAAACAGTTAGAAATCCTTACGATTTAGAGACAAATCCCAATGTGAATCATGAGGTGTATGTATTTGTTTTCTGTAACCCGACTAATGATCTCCGTAATATTGCCAAGAATACAAAATTCGGCGAGACTTCTTGGGTAAACAGTACTTGTAATGTCTTTACCGGTAATGTCATTCCAGGTGGTGAAACTCCTGACAATACAACTATTTGGAGTCAAGGCACCTTCTTAATGAACAATGCTACACTTGCTATACGCTCCTTACCAAGAACTCTTGAAGATTGGGATGAGTTTGACAGCTCCGATACTCCTTTCCATCTGTCGGATAACAATCGTGGTGTAAGTGTAGATAATTCAAAGAATCCTACGCCTGTTGATAGAGTACACTCAGGTGGTGCAGTTTGGATGGAGCGTTCTGTTGCACGTTTCGACTTCAAGGACGGCTCAGGTAATAATAATACATATAATGTCCTATACAATTATGTAAATGGTCAGCCTGATACCGATCAGCCTATAGTTGACATTCAGCTTCAGCGTATGGCTTTGGTAAACATGTCTAACAAATTCTATTATTTACGTCGTGTAAGTAGCAATGGTCTTCTCACCGGACCAAATGACTTTAATGGACTTTGTCAAGCCGAAGAGCCTTGGGCTGCATCAAATGGTGTGTATACTACTATCGGTAATTATGTAGTAGGTCCATACTATGACGAGTTCTCAAAGGCAACTACTATAACTGCTGAAAACTACGGTACCACTGCCTATAAGTGTTTCAATTATCCTTTGTTCCAGGAAAATGGAACTCTTGATACTGATAATATGACCGGTAATGACGCACAGTGGGATGCATGGGTTATCAATGATGTACTTAAAGATAACACTGATAAGAGTAACATTGATCAGACAGGTCAGTATCATATTTGGAGATACCTTACAGAGAACGTGATTCCCGGCACTGACGGTGCAGATGGTAATCAAAACTTTATGAATCAAAAAAATGCTATCTCTACCGGTGTAGTATTTAAAGGTCAGATGTTGGGTAATACAAGTGCTCTTGACATTGTAGGTGCCGGCTGGGAAAAGGGTATGATTCCAGAGATGGTGAAATGTCTTAATGGTGAAGAGTTTAGTCTTCGACCCTCATCGACAGAAGCACCTATTCACAGAGCAATCAATGGTAATCCACATGATGATCCTATCTTATATTATTTTGAGGGTAAGATGTATATGACTTGGAATCATATCCGCCAGGCTGCTATTCAGGCTGCTGTAAGACCTTCAGGTGATTCTTGGGAAATTAACCGCTCAAATAGTCTTTTCCGTGCTGTGTTTGGTCCTTTTGATGGTAGCGACGCAGAGGGTGTTATCCCTCCCGGTCAGTATTATCTAAGTGGTGAGGCAGGTCCTACACAAGAAATGACAGAAATTGTTGATCCAATGTGGGCAGCTCTTAATGAGGCAGAGCCCGGATCTGCTGAACAGAGATACCAATTAAGTGCTGATTATGCATGGGCACAGTGGAGTGCAGATAAACAACTTGAGGGTAATCTCTATGAGGCAATGTGTAAGGAGATTAAGCAGGCTGGTATCAATATGTATCTCAGTAGCAGAGACAATGGTAAGGCCGGTTACTACTGTTACTTCTACTATTGGAACCGTCATAACGACAACCACCGTGACGGTGTGATGGGTCCGATGGAGTTTGATGTGGTACGCAACAATGTTTACAAACTTTCTGTAGACAAGATTCGCTATCCAGGTACACTTAATCCTCCGACACCTGACGACGACGACGAACATAGCCAGGTTTATCTGGACGTTAGAGTCGAAGTGCTTCCTTGGGTTGTACGCTATAACAGCATTAACTTCTAAATAGAAGTAGTGTTTTCAAAATCTGTTAATACTTTCAACTTCAAACGATGAAGATCCTAAATAAGTTGACACAGTCCTGTGTGGTGGTAGCTTCTTTGGCTACCGCCACTCTCGGACTTGGCTCGTGTGGCGACGCCTTGCACGAACATCTTGAGCCTTGCCCATCAGGGGTAACTCTGCGTTTCGTGTTTGATTACAATATGGAGTTTGCCAATGCCTTCCCTTCACAAGTAGATTGTCTTACGCTTTTGGTGTATGATGCGTCCGGACACTATGTCACCTCAGTATCTGAGACCTCCGAAGTGCTTGCCGATGAGAATTGGCGTATGACCATCGATCTTCCTGCCGGCGAATACTCCTTCATAGCATATGGTGGTCTTGAGTGTAGGGAGTCGTCATTCCATTTCGTCACTACACCTTCGGAGGGGAGTCTATTGACCGACCTTGAGGTGGAGATGGATGCACGCTGCATCAATGCAAACCCCGGGGTAGATCTTCATCCTCTATTTTACGGTTCACTTGACTTGTCGCTACCTAAAGAGGCACTTACCTATACGGAGGCTACTCTTTATATGATGCGTGACACTCACGAGCTGAGAATCCTTTTACAAAATGTTAATGGCCGTCCTGTAAATGTAGATGATTATACATTCTCCATTACTGCAGATAATACACTGTTTAACTGGGAAAATGAACTTCTTCCCACAGCGCAAGGTATAACTTACAGTCCTTGG
>CAMWTL010000141.1 GCA_947177145.1 uncultured Porphyromonadaceae bacterium | reverse complement strand
TATCGGCCATTGTCTTTCCGCCACGTTTACGGGCATAGATGATAAGATTCTTCATTGAGATTGACTCCTTGCGGTCAGCACGGATTTCGGTAGGAACCTGGAAGGTTGCGCCGCCCACACGGCGAGACTTAACCTCCACTTGGGGAGTTACGTTTTCAAGCGCCTTTTTCCAAATCTCAAGTGCGCTCTTCTCCTCGTTCGGCAGTTTGGCCTTCACGGTCTCAAGTGCCGTATAAAATATAGTATATGCCGTGTTCTTCTTGCCATCATACATCAGATGGTTCACGAACTTTGTAACTTTCACATCGTGAAACACGGGATCGGGCAGAATCACCCGTTTTTTCGGTTTTGCTTTTCTCATTTTTGTGTTTAGTTTGTTGATTTGGTTGTCGGTGACTTCAACGGCGGCTCTCTTGTCGCCGTTTACTCAACCTCCGGCTCCGCCCGCCGCCTAAGCGACACGGCATAGCCGGGATGCCTTGAAGATCAAGCCCTGCTTATCTCTTCTTAGCCGGTGCTCCCTTAGCCGGTGCTCCTTTGGCTCCTGCCTTAGGACGCTTTGCACCATACTTGGAACGACGCTGGGTACGGCCCTGCACGCCTGCGGTATCAAGCGTACCGCGAACGATGTGGTAACGCACACCCGGAAGGTCCTTCACACGACCGCCGCGCACCATTACGATGGAGTGCTCCTGAAGATTGTGGCCCTCGCCCGGGATATAGGAGTTGACCTCCTTACCGTTGGTGAGACGCACACGAGCTACTTTACGCATTGCCGAGTTAGGCTTCTTCGGGGTCGTGGTGTAGACACGCACGCAAACCCCGCGACGCTGCGGGCATGAATCCAAGGCAGGCGATTTACTCTTGTCTTTGAGAGTAGTGCGGCCTTTTCTTACTAATTGCTGAATAGTTGGCATTCTTGTCTCTAAAAATTGATATTATTTATGTGTTTGTTTCTGTTTGACTATACCTTCAATCCGCATAAAAACTAACGCCAAACAACTGTAATCCAGTCACTTAACCTCGCCAAAAGCCGATAGAGGCTCCAAAAACTTTGCAAAGATAATGAAAATTAGGCTATTACGCAAATATCAAAATAAAAATTTTTCATAAAAACTCTTAATTTCTTTCTTTCCCCTTTATCCGTAACCACTCTCACCACTCCCCCACTCCGCTTTTTTCACCCCCGATCACCTATTTTTCACCCCCCAAAGCCCTCTCTTTCCATTACCACTGCCATTTCTACTGCCCTCTTTAAAGTTTTTAACATTATTGTTTTGAATTTTCATATATTTTATACTACTTTTGCACATCTTTAAGGTTTCTGAGCAATGAACATACCCACAACCATATATCTTGTCGATACTCCCGACAGTCACGAGAACCTCCTACCGCTGAGCTTCACACGCCCTGTGGCTGATTTTCGCATCGGCATTACCACCATACGCCAAAAATGGGAAGACCTCCTTCCCGGCTCCTATAATTACTTCCCGGTGGAATATCTCCGCGAGAAATTCGGCAACGTGGCAGACCCTGACGCCGACGCTCTTTTCATCACCGGCGCACTGTTGCCCGACCCTATGCTCATCGAGGCAATATCGAATCTACGTCGCGGTCAAGCCCTCTTTAAAAAAGATACCCCCCTCGCCTACCACGGCACATTGAATAATATAATTAATAAGGAGTGGGAGACGGTGGAATACGAAAGAGCCCCCCGCATCATTACATATGTGTTTGACATTTTCCTTCTCAACCCACATATGATTAAGGAGGATTTCTCCCGTCTCACCAACGGCAGGACATCGCGTCCCCTGCCTGCCTCCAACCGCGTAATCGGTGATTTCACCGATGAGGAGGGGAATCCAATGATATTTATAGAGGAGGGAGCCAGTGTAGAGGGAGCCACGATTAACCTAAAGGGGGGTCCCGTCTATATCGGACGCAATGCTGAGATAATGGAGGGAAGCTGTGTGAGGGGTCCGTTGGCAATGTGCGAGAAAGCCAAGATACGTATGGGCTCCAAGATTTATGGAGGTTCCACATTCGGTCCTTACTGCAAAGTGGGCGGTGAAATAGATAATGCGGTAATGTTCGGCTACAGCAACAAGGCACACGACGGTTACCTTGGAAATGCCGTCGTCGGGGAATGGTGCAACATCGGAGCCGGCGTCAATGCCTCCAACCTTAAGAACGACTACTCAAAGATTCGCGTATGGAACTACCGCAGCCACACGTTTATGCGCACCGACCTGCAATTCTGCGGACCCATCATCGGCGACCACACTAAAATCGGTGTCAACTGTATGCTTAACACCGCCACCGTATTAGGTGTGGGGGTAAACATACACGGAGCCGGATTCCCACGTGTGTTTGTGCCCAGTTTCAGCGAAGGCAGTCCCACCACAGGCTTCTCCAACGTCACGATGAAGAAATTCCACGACATCGCCGAGCGCGTCATGAGTCGCCGTGATCTCAAACTAACCGAATGTGACACCCGCATCTACGAGAAGGTCTACGAAATATCCTCACGATTCAAAGGCTGACTCACCCTCCAAAAGCTAATCTAAATAGTGCGGTCTTTTCAGGCTTCGAAGCCCGAGAAGACCGCACTATTATTTTTTTCGGCTGTAACGATTAACCGCACTATTTTTTCGGTTGTGAAGATTATAAGCAAAAACGGCAGCTTGTTTCACAACATGCTGCCGCCCTGTGATTTCGTAGACTGTCATACCTTCACAAGCCTGAGTTGCCTTACTCAACCACTAACTTACAATTTATATCACTATTACTTAAAAAGCTTTTTGACTTGCCATTTTTCACTACCGCAGGGGACATTATAACCCTGCGGAAAATCTCACTGCAAAATTAGATATTATTTTTTAAACTACAAAATATTCTGCAAAAAAATTTTCTTTTTTTGTGCATTTTTTTGTTTTCGTCCCGTTTCACCCCCATTTTCGCCCTAAATTCGCCTTAATTTCATCCCCATTTACTCATGATTCCACCCCTCTCAGCCTCTTTTCACATCTCTTTTCAATATTTTCACCCCCTCTCTTTACCGTATTTTCTTATCCCGCCTCCCTCATCCCGGTTTCTTTTCGTCCAATTTACCCATCTTCTCTTGCATACTCTCGTTTTATTCGCTAACTTTACATCATAAATTTTTTTACAGGCAAAAACACCCTCCACCGGTGTCAATGCCAAAAAATCCTTTTTATTATGGAAAAGAAAAACCTTGAATATCTTGCGAGCCTCCGGAAAACTATGGCAGACCACGCAATTGATGCCGTTGTCATCTCAAGCACCGACCCTCACCAGTCGGAACTCCCTCCTGCCCATTGGCGCGGACGTGAATGGCTCACCGGCTTCGCAAGTGAAAACGGCACGAGCGGCACCGCAGTCGTGACAGCCGACCAGGCATACGTCTGGACCGACAACCGCTATTTCATACAAGCTACAGAGCAGCTGCAGGGCACTGGATTCTCTATGATGCCCGAAGACGGTCCCAACGCTGTAAACCTCATTGACTGGCTCGTGGAGCACCTCAATTCCGGGCAGACCGTAGGAATCGACGGCATGACCTTCTCCGTATCCTACGCCCAGCGCCTTGAGCAGGAGCTTAACGACAACGGGATGAAGCTCAACGACAATTTCAATGTCTTCGAATATATCTATCCCGACCGTCCGGAACGTCCCAAAAACAAGATATTCATCCACGATGAGAAAATCGTAGGTCAGGATGTCAATCAGAAGATGGATGCCATCAACGCAGAGGTGAAGGCTGAACTCGCAAATGCCGTTCTCCTATCCGCCCTCGATGATATTGCATGGGCTACCAACCTGCGTGCCGCCAACGACATCCCCTTCTCCCCCGTATATCTATCTTTCCTATATGTATCCCCCACTGAGCGCGTCCTCTTCGTCGACAGCGACAAGCTCACACCTGAGGTTGAGGATCATCTGAAGAAATACAACATCGAGGTGAAGCCTTACGATGCCGTGCTCGACTTTGTGGCTACACTTCCCAAAGATGTGCGCCTCCTCCTCGACCCCCAGAAGACAGCGCGTGGCATCTACGACAAGGTTGGCTGCACACCCGTATTCGGCGGCGACGCAATCTCAAAGCTCAAAAGCATCAAGAATCAGACAATGCTTGCCAATCTTGAGCTTGCCATGGAGAAAGACGGCGTGGCTCTCGTGAAATTCTTCATGCTTGTGGAAGACCAGTATCCCTCCGGCAAACTCACCGAGGTCGGTCTTGGCAAGACCCTCCGTGCCCTCCGCCTTGCCGACCCCTCCTGCGTAGACGAAAGTTTCGCACCCATCATCGGCTGGAATGCCCACGCTGCCCTCCCCCACTATGAGGCGACAGCCGAGACTGACGTGGCTATTGAAGGTAACGGTCTGCTCCTCGTAGATTCAGGCGGCCAGTACACCTACGGCACCACCGACATCACGCGCACCGTGGCTCTCGGCACCCCCACAGCCGAAGAGATCCACGACTTCACCCTCGTGATGAAAGGTAACATTGCCCTCTCCACCATAAAATTCCCCACCGGCACACGTGGCTCACAGCTCGACATACTCGCCCGCCAATATCTCTGGGACGAAGGTAAGGCTTATTTCCACGGCACAGGTCATGGCGTAGGCTTCTTCATTAACTGCCACGAAGGTCCGCAGGCCATCCGCACCCAGGAGAATCCGGCGGTTTTAGAGGCTGGAATGGTGTCAAGCAACGAGCCGGGAATCTACTTTGAGGGACGCTACGGAATACGCTGCGAAAACATGATGGCATGCGAGCCATGGAAGACCACCGAGTTCGGACCCTTCCTCCAGTTCCGTACCCTGACCCTCTTCCCCTTCGATCTCCGTCTCTTCGACACCTCAATGATGACCGATGCCGAGATCAAGTGGGTCAACGATTACCATACCGAGGTACGCAACCGTCTCACCCCGCTCCTCACTCCCGACGAGGCAGCTTGGCTCGCCAAGAAGACCGCGACCCTCACAAAGGCATAATCCGCCACAGGCAAAATCAACCAAATAGAAACAACTGAATAAAGAAATGGCTATAATCCAGTCAGTAAGAGGGTTTACCCCCGAAATAGGCAAAGACTGCTTCCTTGCCGCCAACGCAGTGATCGTGGGCGACGTGATAATGGGCGACGAATGTAGCATATGGTTCTCCACCGTGCTGCGCGGCGACGTCAACTCAATCCGCATCGGCAACCGCGTCAACATCCAGGACGGCAGCGTGCTCCACACGCTCTACCAGAAATCGACCATCGAGATCGGCGACGACGTTTCCATAGGCCACAATGTGGTTATCCACGGTGCCAAGGTGCGTGACTATGCCCTCATCGGCATGGGGGCCGTGGTGATGGACGATGCTGAGGTTGGCGAAGGCGCCATCGTGGCAGCCGGCTCCGTAGTGCTCAGCCGCACCAAGATAGGTCCTCACGAGCTTTGGGGAGGCACACCCGCCAAATTCATCAAGATGGTGGAGCCCGACAAAGCCAAGGAGATGAACGAGAAGATAGCACGCAATTATCTTATGTATTCCAAATGGTATGGCGAGCAATAAACCCGACACACCGACAATAATCAACCTTCCACGTTTTCTCGACCACCGGGGCAATCTCTCGGTGGTTGAGCAACGTAAGGACATACCCTTCGATATACGCCGCGCCTACTGGGTCTACGATGTGCCCGGAGGCGAGGAGCGTGAAGGCCACGCCTACCACGTCAACCAGGAATTCATTGTGGCACTGTCCGGTAGCTTCGACGTAATCACCGACGACGGCACGGCTACCACCACCTATCCCCTCAACCGTTCCTACTACGGGCTATACGTACCGGCAGGCACGTGGCGCACACTCACCAACTTCTCCACCAATTCCTTGGCGCTCGTACTGGCGTCCACCCCGTATGACCCCGACGACTATATCTACACCCACGAAGATTTCATACGTATCAAGCAATCCGGCAAATGAACAGATCCACCGTCTACGACTGCTCCATAATTGAGCTCAACCGCCATCACAGCGACCGTCGCGGCAACCTCACCGTTGTGGAAAACGGAGAATCGGTGCCCTTCGACGTGGCACGCATATTCTATCTCTATGATGTGCCGGGAGGAGTTGGGCGCGGTGCCCACGCTCACCATACCCTCTACCAGCTCATAGTGGCTGTGAGTGGCAGCTTCTCAGTCACCGTAGACGACGGCAGCGTGAAACGCACCTTTATGCTCAACCGTCCCTACAAAGGTCTGCTCGTGGTGCCCGGCATCTGGGCATCGCTCGAAGACTTCTCTTCGGGAGCCGTGTGTATGGTGCTTGCCTCCGCTCCCTACGACGAAGCCGACTACATACGTGAGTATTCCGATTTCATACGCTTAAAGAACAAGGCTCTGCAAGATGATTAAATCTATCTAAGCCGTTACACCGACACTCATATGGCTGAACTGACACTCCTGCCCTACACCCCGGATCATAAGGATGAATGGGATGAATTTGTAAAGACATCAAAAAACGCCACATTCCTTCACCGGCGCGATTATCTGGAATATCACGCCGACCGCTTCCCCGACAGTTCGCTGATGGTGTTTCGCGACAACAAGCTCTATGCTCTCCTCCCTGCCACGTTTGACGGCGAGACATTCTCCTCCCATGCCGGGCTCACCTACGGCGGTCTGCTGCTCAACAAGAGAGCCACTACAGCCGAAGTGCTCACGGTTATGCGAATGATACGTGATTATGCACGCCGTCTCGGAGCCTCGCGGTTCATCTACAAGCCCGTGCCGCACATCTACCACCGCCTTCCTGCTGAAGAAGACCTCTACGCCCTCTTCCGCTTGGATGCAACCCTTACCGCCCGCAACGTGTCGGCAGTAATCGACACTGCCAACCCCGTTAAGCTGCGCGACGACAGGAAAGCGGGTGTGCGCAAGGCTCTCAAAGACGGAATAACCGTAGCCGACTCCGACGATTATGACCTCTTCTGGGATATTCTCAACAATAACCTTATGATGCGTTACAATGCGCGTCCCGTACATTCCCTTGAGGAGATTAAGCTACTGAGCCATCTTTTTCCGGAAAACATCCATCTGCACCTTGTAAAAAAGGGTGACGACATTTTGGGAGGCACCGTCATCTACACCTCACCCACCGTAGCCCATACACAGTATATTTCCGCTACGCCCGAAGGTAAACGCCTTCACGCCATTGACCTCCTCCTCCATGCCCTCATCACGACACGCTACGCCTCCTATCCCTACTTTGACTTCGGCACATCTAACGAAGACCACGGTCATTACCTTAACGAGAACCTCATTTCACAGAAAGAGGGTTTCGGCGCACGTGCCATAGTTTATGACACATATTCTATCCCATTAAAATAATCATATGATAAAGTTTCTCGATCTCCAAAAGGTTAATTCACAGTATGCCACAGAAATCAACGATGCCCTGACGCGCACAGTCGCCTCCGGTTGGTACCTTCTCGGCAACGAGGTAAAGGACTTCGAGAAAGAATACGCCTCATATATCGGCACGGAATATGCCGTAGG
>CAMWTL010000140.1 GCA_947177145.1 uncultured Porphyromonadaceae bacterium | reverse complement strand
AAGAGATCATCGGTGGTCAGCTCGAAGAGGTTAAGAAGGGCGCAGAGCAGGCTCTTGCTGCAGCAAATGAGGACGGTGAGCTTTACAATTTCCCGTTTGATGCTGAGGAATACGAGGGTATGATCGCTGAGATGCAGAAACAGGCAAGCGACCTCTCAGGCATTGATGCTCTCGAGGCTGAGGTAGCAGCAGGTAAGGTTAAGATCTACACTCTTGACGGTAAGGCTCACTTCGCTCCGGTAAGAGGTCAGGTCAACGTTATCGTAAGAGGCAACTCTACTGTTAAGGTTATGATTAAATAATCTGAACTCAGATAGGTAATAAATAAACCCGTAAATAATTAGAAGAGGCGCAGTCCATCCTCCGGACTGCGCCTCTTCTAATTACTTACGCAGTCTTTTTGCTTTCAAAAGCTGCACAATATGTAGTGTCGCTCGCATAAACAATATATGGGTAGAGTTAAATAGGCTTGCGGTAACAAATGGACCAGACCAATAAAATCGGGGAAATGGAAGTATATTAATGCTTCAGATATAAATTTGAATGTCAATATTTTATATGGTATTTTTAAGATTTTGCAGTGTGTGATTAACTTTTTTAACTAAACTCTTTCGTTTTTTTTATAGGATAGGATAGTGAAAAAAACAAAAATATTTTTTAACTTTGTTAGGCATATGGTGTTTATTTGCAAATAGATAATGCAATCTAAGCACGATATTTGCGTTATATTGTTTTAATGTAAGCGATTTTCCTGACATGATGTCTTCCCCAGTTGTAATTATCGCCGCAACCTGCAATGTAAGGCGGGCATTATGGCACATCATAACAAAAAATAAATTCAATATACCATTATGACAAATTTTACTCGACTGACCGTAGCACCGGTGCTCTCTTTGATGTTGTTTGGCGCCATGGACTCATCGGCTGTCAATTATCGTGGGGATTTTAATATCCATAACTACGCCTACAAAGGCAACTTCCATAAGGCACAGAAAGGTTTCCGTATGGACAAAGCGGATTTAATGACAAGAACCGAGGCAGGGGAGGGGTCTTTGGACGCTTCTGAAACTGCGACTCCCACTCCTGATATGTCATTTCCCGCTTCCGGACTGATAGGAGATCTCGATGCCCCCGACGGTTCCGTCTGGTTTTATAGTGCAAACTATGAGTATGATTATGAAGAGGTGAGCGAATTTTACAAGCGCCCTATCATGCGTGAATATGAGTTTAAGATTTATGATTCCAATCTTAACTTGGTAGGTACGATAAAAGATAAGGTGAGATATAAGGAGGGAGAGGTTGCTGTCCCGGGTGCTGAACTGGCTCCGTTTGTGACCCGTAACTTCTTTAATTCCGACGATAATTATGAGGTTGTCGTAGGATTGTATGTCAACACGGAAATATATGTCAACAACGAATACTCCATCGTATATTCACTCGGAGGAGAAAAGGAAGATGGGTATGACAAACCAATAATGGTGAGAAACGACATTATCGGCGATGTGCTCAATGCTTCGGTTGACGGAGTGGAAAACTACTATGTCACCTTCATGAAAGATGATAATATTGAGGTGGATGAAACTGAGCGAGACCCTGACGATCCTGACTACATGGGATATTGGGAGATGCTTACAAGTTACGGGATGAAAGTCGAGACATATGCTAAGGCTGACGCTTCCGGCAACCTTGTGAAGCTCTGGGAAAAAAGGATTCGTCTCGCTGACCTTCCCGGCGATCAGATGAGCGCACCGTTCCTGCTCTCTTTTGTGAATGAAGGGAAGCCATATTTCCTCTATTCACAGTATGAGGATACTTTCTTCAACCCTTATTATGATTTCACTGAGGAAACCACTATGAGGGAAAACAATCATCTTGTTGTCGATCTTTATTCAGTAGATAAGGATGCGTTCTCCCTGAAGCAGCACACCCTGATTCCGATGCAACTCAATAATCAGGATGATGCTATGGTATTGTGTTCTTATTATTCCATAGGCTCTTTCCGCTATCGCGACGACATTGTTTTCTCAGGAGATTCGAACACTGCCGAATATATGGTGACTGTGCAGGACTATAGCAAGGAGAATGATGAGAATTATAATACATCTTTCTATACCTATAATGCCGACGGCACATTGAAGAATACCCTTTTCAGGAATGCAGTTTCCCACTCGACTTTGGCTGACCTTCCCGGTTTTGACCCGAGCGAAGTGTTTGTCACAATGAATTTGATGGGCGACTATGTATTTAGCATTGTCAATCTGACCACCGCAAAAGAGGAGCTTTCCTTCACCAATAAGTTTGAGATTGATGCCGACATAGATCCGGAGCTTATCACATCCAATATGGACAGAGTGCCTTCAGGCGATTCCTTCAAATATGCCATAGAATTGCGTTCTCCCGGTCAGGATGAAAACGGTGACGATCTGATGCGTATCATGTGGATTGACAGGAACGGTAAGTTCGAACGTATTGATGAGGTACCCATGGGCAACGGTGTGTATTATGCCACTGTCCTGATTGACAGCGAGGCTTTGAACCCTAATCTCTTTGATTCTGATGATGAGCACGAGTATCTTGTGCTGGTAAAAAGGGGCTATCCCGGTAGCCAGGTAAAAGAGGAGCTGCTTGTGGCTAAGCCCTTGTCGGATACTTACCCTGAGGGAAAATTGATTCTCTATCTCAAGCCTGAGGAGGAACGTGGTATATTGAAGAATATAACTCCGTTGACCGATCCGGAAAATCCGATGCTTATCGTTTCTTATTATAACGAGACCACCGGAATGAACTATGAGGATTTTTATAAGCTTCCTTTGACAGAGACGGGCGCATCGGTGGATATGCTTCCCATAGCCGGTGGAAAAGACTCCGGTATTGAGTTTGATGCCGATTGTCTCAGAGCATCGGGCGTAATAACTCTCTACAATGTCCAGGGTACAAAGATAGCTGAGGGAGTCGATATACTTGACGTGGCGACATTACCGAGAGGCATATATGTGGCACATGCCAATGGAAAGACCGTAAAGATTCTTGTAAAATAATTTTTAATTGACCGTAAAGACCCGGAAAGGATCTTTACGGTCAGATTTACTATAATATTATGAAACGCTTACTTTTTTCAATCTTTTCGATAATCGCGACTTTAGCATTATCATTAAACGCCAAGGCTGCGGAAGACTTGGCGTATACAATAAAATGGGACAACCCGGGAGCACTTTCCATTGCTCTTGATGATGTCAAGAATGATCCTCTGAATATCGCTCCTGAAGCCACAAGCTATGTCGTGAAGCAAATGGGGTATATTTATCTTCGCCCGACAGAAGGATATATAATCAAGTCGGTTACAGACGGAGATGGAAATAGCTATAAGATTGCCGGATATAAGAATTATGGCGGTCAGTATGTCAGCCTGAGTTGTTATGGATCTAAAAATGGAGTAGTATTCGATGTGGTGACCGAAAAACTTGAAAAAACCGGAGAATTCGAATTGGATATTATAAATGGTGAATATGCACTCGATCTATACCTCAATAACAGCGAGAATAAGGAATTGTCAACTTTCCATGCTCCTGCGCTGATAAAGGGTATGCAGAAAGTTGACCTCACTGCTTATGACAGTGTGCTGGTTGTTAACAAGGATGATGGCAAAGCTGTATATTCAGTAAAGAGAAACGGTGAAGAGCTTCCTGTTGAGGCTTCAATGGAAGTGTCGGTAAAAGATGGTGACAAAATTGAAATCCAAGTATATGAAGTAGAACCGGAACGTGTAAGTGTTTCAATTAAGTTTGTGGATGGTGGCGAAGGATGTCTGAATTCCATATACGATTCTACTTCTATGAAGCTGATTCCTTACTCCGATATAAAGGCTGCCGGCAATATGATTAATTGCAATGCCGGGACTTCGTTGAGATTTAATTTCCATGAGGATTACATTCTTAATTCTATCACTGTGAACGACGTTCCCGCAGAACTTCCTGCTGAGGATATGCCATTAAGGCTTGTGGTAGACGAGAATACTACTATCTTATTCGACGCTACGCCGAAGGTATATGAGGATATTGAGGGCGTGATTTATGTGGAGGGTCCCATTGAGGGTCTTAGGTTTGCCACCGGTATTATGGAATATGATGTTGAAATTCCGATAAGCGAAGGTGAGGAGCTGACTGAAGACGTGGTGTTCACATACTCCAACGGTAAGACCTTTACCATCAATGCCGGGACGGCGAAGAAATACACTCTTATGATGCCCGGCAAAAGCCATAAGTTCTTCTATGATGCCTTGCCCGGCTATTGGATTGCAGATGCTGTGCTCGGCAATCCTGATGATCCTGATTATCCTATTGCCTCCTTTGCAGTGCTGGCTGAGAATGCTCCGTTATTCGTGAAAGTGGCTCCGATAGGCAACGATACAAAAGCTGTGGTCTTCTACGACGGTGAGGATGAGGCTGCCAGGTTCTATGCGCAGAATGTACGCTTCCCGGGCAGGTTGGAAGTTGACGGTATTTCTGGTTCCTATCTGACAAACGGCTACAGTGTGATTGAATTTGATTCGGGTTATCATGAGTCATTCTCTGTAGGTAAGGCAGGAGGACTGTCATCAAACGAAATTCTTGCTTATCTCGATGGTAAAAAGCTTAAATATAACGAAGACAGTATGGCTTACACCGGCTTTAAAATGAATGAGGGTAGTGTGCTTAAGGTCTTCAGCGTACAGACCGGGACTACTCCGGCTCTTCATTCTGTAAAATTTGAGATTGAGCCGGAAGTGACCGCTGAAGTGGTCTATGATATGGTGAAAGTGCATAATCCTGAATCGGATCTTGAATGTATCGGACAGACCTTGGTTTCGGTTATGCCATCCGTTAATGCGGTGGTTTATCTTGACGGCGAGGCTTTGGACGCTTCCGACGAGGGACGCTATGAATTTATGACCTCCCGCGCAGGTCACGTTTTGAAGATTGGGGCAAATTCCGGTGTGTCAGAGATTAAGGCTGACGAACTCACAGCTCCGGAGGTATTCAATCTTCAGGGAATTAGGGTCAATAGCCCTGTTGAGAGTCTTCCTGCCGGAATTTACATCGTCAACGGCAGGAAAATAATAAAGAAGTAATTCACGCCATAGACATAGAATCTGAAATGGTTAAGAAACTGATTTTTTCTGCATTGGCACTTGCATATGTGGCAGGTGTGAATGCCGTCACCCTCACGCCTGAGGAGGCGCTTGCAAGAGCCGGAAAAGCGGCAGCATCCCCCACAAGGGGAGTAGGCTCATCGGTATCTCCCAAATTGTCATTCACTCAAATGACCAAGGAAGGTGCTCCCGCTGTCTATGTGTTTAATAATGATGAGGGCGGTTTTATGGTGCTAAGTGCGGATGATGTGGCATATCCTGTCTTGGGCTATTCTGATGCCGGACAATTGACAGGAGAAGATGTGGCTATGAATCCTGCGCTTGAATGGTGGCTGGGAGAGTATGCACGTCAGATTGAATATGCTGCCTCCCATGAGGTGCCTTCCAAAGCCAAGTCGTTTGTTATGCCGTCAACGAGGGCAAGCTACGAGGCGATCACGCCTATGGTCAAGACAAAATGGGACCAGGGTACACCTTACAACAACCAATGTCCGATGTATGGCACATATAGGACTTACACAGGCTGTGTAGCTACCGCAATGGCTCAGGTAATGAACTATTGGAAATATCCGGAGGTAGGTCAGGGGCAGATCGGCTATGAGGCATCGTCGATAGGGAAGCGCCTTTCATTGAACTTTTCCAAGAAGAAGTTTGACTGGGATAACATGCTCCCTGCCTACTATGGGAATTATACCAAGGCTCAGGAGGATGCAGTGGCTTATCTTATGAAGGCGTGTGGATATGCAGTGAAGATGGATTATAGTCCTGAGTCGTCGGGCGCATTGGGAATGAACATAGCCAACGGGTTGCAGAAATATTTTAACTATGACCCTAATATGCTTTACACGTTGCGCGACTACTACACCACAACACAATGGACTGATCTGATCTATGATAACCTTAAGAACGTGGGTCCGGTTCTTTATGGCGGTGGCTCGTTTTTAGGTGGTGGTCACTCCTTCGTCTGTGATGGATATGACGGCAATGGTATGTTTCATTTCAACTGGGGATGGTCAGGAATGAGCGATGGCTATTTCAGCCTCGATGCCCTGAACCCTGATGCTTTGGGCACAGGAGGAGGCGCCGGTGGAGGATATAACTTTTCACAGGATGCGGTCTTGGGTATCCAGCCTCCGACGGGTAAGCCGGTGGAGGTGCGCCGGGAGTATATCACTCAGGCAGGTTCTTTAGGGGCTTATATAAAACCTATTGAAAAGACCATGCTCCATTTCTCGCTATGGGGTGAAATGGAGCCTATGTGGGTGAATTACAATCCGACTACATTAAAGGTATACTTTGGGGCTATTTTCGAGCCACAGGGCACTACACCCGGTGGGGTGAAGAAAATTTCGGCATGTGACGTGCAATTCACCATCGAACCCGGCTACGGCACGGCTCCGAATTATTTTGATCCGAAGGTTGACCTTCTGAAAGCCGGTCTCAGCGACGGTGTATATAAGGTGACAATTGCCACGTTTAATGGTGAAGGTGAGGATGCGGAATGGACTCCTGTAAGAGTCACTTATCCCTATTGCGATTTTGTGACACTCAAAAAGAACGGAGACAATTTTGAAATATTAGTGGACGATATCCCCACCCTTGAAATTGAGGACGCGGGGATTGATGGTCATTTCTACAATGGATGTCCCATTACGGTGAATGCTAAGGTGGTCAATAATTTTGATATAGAGCTTACGACCGGTTTGGCACCGGCATTTGTCTACGACAATGTAGTATGTTTTCTTGGTGAAAGCATAATGGTGACTGTCCCCCCACATTCAAGTGTTGAGAAAGAGTGGACCACAATTGTATATACAATGCAAGGAACTGTAGACGTAAACTATGAACTTCCTTTGCTTTTCACTTTCTTTGATGAGATGACCTATAATTTCACCGAAGAATTTTCTCAGGAGGTGGTGATGCTACCTAATCCGGGAGTGCCGGTGCTCGATTATGGTGATGACGCACCTGTGGTTGCCGGGCTTGAAAAAGCAGAGGAAACAATCGGTGGTGAGGTAAAAGAGGTCTACATATTAAATGACGAGGATAATAAAGTTATCGACATCAGTGCCGACTTAACCCTGAGAAGTGGCTATTTCAACTATCCCGTCTATAGTATTCTGCTCTCGCCGTCGGTTAATGAAGCAGGTGAGGAGGGATTGATTATAGAGGATTATACCGGCACTATTATGTCGCTTCGTAGAGGAAGAACCGTACCTTTCTCTTCATCCCTCAACCTGTCGAACTGCAAATCTGATGTGCTCTATTCCATAGCAATCGGTTATTTATTCGGAGAGCAGATCGTAATCATACCCGGTTCTATGGCTTATCTGCGTATTATGCAGGACAATGCCGGCGTGAGCGGTGTCGTAGCCGATGCCGATAAGATTACCATCTCTTATGACCCCTCTACTCAAGAAGCAACTGCGATTTCCCCATCAGGTATAGCCTCAATTGATGTCTATGACCTCCAAGGGAAGAAACTCAGCTCTGTCAATAGTGG
>CAMWTL010000139.1 GCA_947177145.1 uncultured Porphyromonadaceae bacterium | reverse complement strand
AGTGTGCCTCAATTACCTTCCGGCTGATTTATCGGATTTTCACTTTCTTTCCGTTTATGATGTATACGCCCGCTTTAAGCTGCGATAGAGCCTCTTTCTGGTTTTTGAACACGCCGATGAGCATACCTTGCAGATTATATACCTTTGTTGTATCCTCTTCCGACATAGAAGAAATTGAAAGTGAAGAAGCGTAAGGACTTTCCGGCAGATGGGTGTTAAACCACTCAATATTACGGTTAATGGCAATCTTGATTCTTTCAGCTCTGAGTGCTGCTGTCTGTGATGGGTCTTCATCCCATCTTTTGCAGTCATTGCTCCAAGCAGCTTCAAGAGGAAGCACAGTTGCATCAATGTAGTCATACACTTCCGAGAGTTTTTCAGGATATACTTCCTGCCATACCTTTGCCACACTCTGGCAGAAGTTGTCATACTGAATAATCTCCCCAATCCAGTGAGGTGTGAAGGCATAGTGGACATTCATTCGAAAAGTGTAGTCAGTTTTCTCCCGATTATAGCAAACAAGGTCCCAAATTGGTCCGGCTATCCATTTTGAGTTATCCGACAAATCTTTATACAGATAAAAGCTGCCGTGAAAACCATCCGGATTATCCATAACCTCTTGCACGATAAAGAACCGGGCAATACTTTCAACATCAAGATAGTTTTCCCACTCTGTTGAGGTCTTGTCATTGGAATAAATTGCTGAATTTATTGATTTAAATTCATTTGTGAGCCATTGCAGCTGCTGGTTTGACAAGGTTTCGGGTGAATGATAACGGAGTGTGAGATTCCATCTGTTATTCTCAGGTATAGTGATTTGGCAATCGTCTTTATAGTTGTCTATCTCTACAAGCCAGCCTCCTGCAATTAGCTCCGGATTTGTCTCTCCATCCTGCTGCTCGTATATGTCGACTCGGTTTTTATCTATGCGTATTGTCTCAGTCAGGAAATAAAGACCGATATACTCACCGTTAAGCACAACCTCCACCGGACGAAAATCAGGAGTCCACGCCATATCCAACAGTTTGCCCAGCTGAAGTCCCGCAACGGTATTCTCAGAAGGTTTCAACAAAGCCCAATGCTTATTCTTAGGCAGTCCCATAAGCGACGATTTTGTTTGTAATTTCAATTTGTATGGCTTCTTTGCACCTTTCCATGAGGAATGTCCCCTGCCACGTATCTGCAAAGGCAAAGGATTCGTCTTGGAGCCGAGTGGTTCTATCCCTTCTGTCCCCATTGGGTCAAGTCTATATGTGGCATTCAGATATACCTCTTTTGATACGATAGGCTTATGATTTTCGGTTTCAATATACAGTACAGGTAATGAACCGGATACCGATATTTCAGATTTTGTCGGCAGTAAACTTGCTTCACTCTCTTGTGTACATGAAACGGGCACAATCAACATCATCAGATAGCCGAGCTTTTTGAGAACGTTTTGCATTGTTTGATTTGATAGATTCGTTACGTTATGTTGAAAATTTCCAACAAAGTTACTAATGCTAATACAAATGCAATGTCTACAAAGCACATAATTATAACTTCGGGATAAATTTGCACACAAAAGTGTACAGAGTCTTTCTCTCAGTCATCGTCAATGATGCTATCTAAATCAACTTGTAATTTATAGCATATGAAATTGCCTCGGCTATATTGTTTACTTTGAGTTTATCATAAAGTCTGCGGCGTGCTGTCTTCACTGAATCAACAGCAAGATGAATATGCTGGGCTATTGCGTTGATGGTCATTCCCTGAATGGACAAAGTAAGGATAGCCTTCTCCGTTTCATTCAACACCGGGGCAGAATGTTTCTCCCACATATGCGAGGATAGGTTGTATATACTGTAATACGCAGTGTAACGGCAATGCATTGTTACATGTCCCGCTTCTGAATGTGTAGAAAGCGACACTACCGACAGGCCAAGCCATACTGCGCCGTCCGGCTGACAGGCAAGAGCCGTGAGCTTATGATTGATGAGGATTCTTTCACGTCCATTTATTATATGGAAATCGTAGGATATGGTATAATTTTTCTTTTCTGCGGTAGGTATATTATTGATAAAAGAAAATCTGGCACGATTTATTTCCAATAGCATCTCAACCTCATCGTCAGGCACATAATCTATATAGAACTGATATCCCATATTTTTTACCTCTTCAGCCGACAGACCGCAAAGGAACAGGGGATTAGGTGAAACGTAGAGGAAGTTCTTTCGGAAATAGTCAATGATATAAACACTCTGATAAGTGGTATTGGCAAAAGCTTCGGCAGTGCGCACGAAATTCTCGGCAAGTCCATAATCTGGTTCGCTGCCCACCATATTTCCGGAATAGAAAAAACCATTGACTTTGTTATCCATAGCCTTACACTTAATATTGTAACGCAAAGCCAATAACAATATTTTGCCACATTAGCGCGACACAGGTCAACGCAGATCATTCTCTTGAAACCATAGGATTTCAAGCGCGAGATGTCCTTCTTTTAGATTGACGGGACAGGTAATTTCGCCACCGAGCCTAAGACCGAAGTAGACCTTATTGTTTGGATTGTTGAGGATGATGCCTTCCGCTGCACAAGTGAAGCGGGTAGAGAGCATAAGGCAAGAGGAAATAAGCGTTTTCTTCATTGTCGTATATTTTAGTTAGTATATTGCTTCCATATCTTTAGGCAAGTCACTAATCATTATAGGACTATAACATCATGGGGTCAAAGTTACGCAAAATTTTACAATTTGCAAAGATGTGCAATGTTTTGTGTAAAAATATTGCCTGATAGCAATAGTATTATAAGGCTGATACAATTATTTGAAAAAAGTTTGTGAAAAATTTGGAAGATATATTGAAATTATATTACCTTTGCAGTGTATTAATAAACTAATACACTAATAATGTATCAATCCAAGTAATTTAAACATATCAAATTTACCTCCACCGTGTCCTCTGTTAGTAGAATGATAGGGTAGTAGGCTAAGAAAAGATGGTTTGATCATCTACAAATTTGGCTATCTATAAATTTGATAAAGAATTTGAGTTATGAATGAGATCATACGTCTGAGAGACGTCAATAAGACATATGACGGGGCAGTGCCCCTCCACGTGCTTCGGGGCATTGATATGAGTGTGGAGAAGGGGGAGTTAGTGTCAATAATGGGCGCCTCCGGCTCCGGTAAATCTACTCTCCTGAACATACTCGGTATTCTCGACAACTATGATTCCGGAGAATACTTTCTTGACGGCACCCTTATCAAGAACCTAAGTGAAAACAAGGCGGCGGAATATCGTAATAAGTTGATAGGATTCGTTTTCCAGTCGTTCAATCTCATTAATTATAAGAACGCGGTCGAGAATGTGGCGTTGCCGCTATTCTATCAAGGTATTTCGCGTAAGAAGCGTAATGCCTTAGCTATGGAGCAATTGGAGCGTATGGGACTTGCCGACCGTGCCCACCATCTTCCCGGTGAGCTTTCGGGCGGTCAGAAGCAACGTGTGGCAATAGCAAGGGCTATGATTACCGATCCTGCTCTCATATTGGCAGACGAGCCTACCGGTGCGCTCGACAGTCAGACGTCAAAAGATGTGATGAAGATCTTTCGGCAGCTCAACGAGGAAGAGGGGAAGACGATAGTGATTGTGACCCATGATCCCGGTGTGGCAGCCCAAACCAACAGGCTTATCCGTATCTCCGACGGTGTGATTGCTCCGGACAGTCCGGGCACTCCGGAAATCCCGCAGCTTGTTATATCCCAATAAAAGAAGCTATGATAGATCTTATTCGCGAGATAATGCAGACATTGCGCAACAATAAGTTGCGCACGATACTTACGGGCGTTGCGGTGAGTTGGGGAGTGTTTATGCTGATTACCCTGCTGGCTCTCGCAAAGGGTATAACGGATGATTTTGAACAAGATGTGATGGGAAAGAATATGACCCGGCTTAGGGTGTTCGGCGGTCGCACATCCGTGCCCTGGGAAGGTAACCGCGAAGGCAGGCGTATTCGCCTTGATGAGAAAGACCTCCATACAGTGCCTTCCGGCGCAAAGGAATATGTGGAGGATGTCACTACCAACATCTGGGGCGGAAGTTCAGTGTCTACGAAAGATGCCAAGGTGAATCTGTCATACTCCGGAGTATATCCCTCTGCTGCTAAGGAGCAGCAAATTGACGATAAGATGACGGAAGGTCGTTTTCTGAACCAGCCGGATTTGGACGAGTGCAGGAAGGTGGTGGTCATTTCGGATTATTATGCCGGACAGCTTTTCCCTGCCGAAGGTGAAAGTGCCGTGGGGAAGACCGTAATCATCAACGGACTTGCTTTCAAGGTTGTTGGTGTCTATAAAAGCAGATGGAACAGGGATGTGTATATACCTTTCACAACGGCTCGACTTATGGCTTCCGACCGTAAGGATCTCGGTGAACTCAGCGTAAATCTTAAGAACGTCATGAATCAGGAAGATGGAGAGGAGGCGGAGAAACAGGTTAAGAATATATTAGCCAAGAACCATGGTTTCAGCCCTGACGATGAAAGCGCGGTGTGGATTTCCAATTATTTCACGAATGCCCTGCAGGCACAGCAAGGTCTCGGTATATTAGATGTGAGCGTATGGGTTTTGGGTATATTAACGTTGCTGACCGGCATTGTGGGCATAAGCAACATTATGTTTGTCAGCGTTAAGGAACGAACTCATGAGATTGGTATCAGGAGAGCAATAGGTGCCAAACCGAGGAAAATCCTTATCCAGATATTGGCAGAGGCTGTCTCAATCACACTGATATTTGGTTACATAGGGATTGTTATGGGCACTGCGGTAACTCAGCTGATTGACCATATATTCAATGAATCGGGCATGTTAGGTAATCCTACAGTTAGCCTTACCATAGCGTTTGAGGTGACTGTGGTGTTGGTGCTTGCCGGGGCTTTGGCAGGATTGTTTCCGGCTCTGAAAGCTTTGAAGGTTAAACCGGTAGAAGCACTGCGTGATGAGTGATTTGCACAGTATTGCCATCTGACATTGGGCAGTGGGTATCTGAAAAAGTAACGGACTATGAGACTGACTATATTCGATTTAGAAAACTGGAAAGAGATAGGGGCAACCCTTATGCGCAATAAGACGCGCACCTTCCTTACCGGCTTCGGTATCTTCTGGGGCGTGGCTATGCTTGCGCTTCTCACCGGAGGTGCAAGAGGTGGCGGCGATATGTTGCGGAGAAACTTCGCCGGGTTCGCCACAAACACTGCAGGTATAATACCGAGCAACACCACGATGCCTTATAAGGGCTATCAGAAAGGCAGATGGTGGCAGATGAATCTAAGTGATGTGGAAGCTATACAGACGGCTTTCCCCGAGCTTGAAGCGGTGGTGCCCACGTCGCAGAGAGGAGGTCAGAGTTTCCGTAGAGGTAAATTCTCCTATTCGGGTCAGTTGGCAGGAGTGACAGCCGACTATACCAAGATTCTTCAGCCGAGGCTCTATGAGGGACGCTTCATTAATGAGGCGGATATTCAGAATGAGCGGAAAGTGGCTGTCATTGGAAAGAAGGTTGCCGGTCAGCTATTCCCCGACGGTTCAAGTCCGATAGGAAAACTCGTTGAGGTGGGCGGTGCTCCATATGCTGTTGTGGGTGTTGCCGGTGACGTATCGGAGATCTCAATCAACGGCAGAGTGGATGAGGGGGTATTTATACCGTCATCTACATTCCGACGAATTTTCGGCTATGGCGACAAGATAGATTTTCTTATGATTACCGGCAAGGCAAATGCGAATCTTGCCGAAATCCTTCCCAAGATACAGACTCAGCTATGCCGTCGGCACGATATAAATCCTTCTGACAAAGGGGCTATATGGACCATTAATATAGCGGAGCAATTCGAGCAGATCGACAAGGTGTTTCTCGGAATAGACCTTTTGGCGTGGTTTATCGGTCTCTCGACATTGATAGCCGGAGTCATAGGAATCGGCAATATAATGTGGGTGATTGTAAAGGAGCGCACCCAGGAGATAGGCATCAGGCGTGCTATAGGTGCCAAGCCAAGCGATATAATAGTGCAGGTGCTGAGTGAGGGCATCGCTTTGACGTTGCTGTTCGGACTTGCCGGTGTGACCTTTGCCACAATCATCTTAGCAGTGATGCAGGCTACGACCAACCCTGCGGACGCTGTTTCGGTAGCACATTTCCAGATGAGTTTCAAGGGTGCAGTCTTGATTTTGTCTATCTTTGTGCTCATGGGCACGTTAGCCGGCATAATCCCCTCCCTTAAGGCAATGCACATAAAACCCATCGAAGCCATAAACTCAAAATAGCATATAAACACTAAACCCAAACCCAAGATATGAAGAAGTTTTTTAAGATTTTTCTTATTGTCATTGTATGTGTCGTCTTCATCGGGACATTCGTATTCCTTTTTCGAAATTCGATGAATAAAGAGACGGTCTATACGCTTGCTTCTCCTGAGACGGGAAGCATCGAACGCAGTACCGTGCTTACAGGTAAAATCGAGCCGCGTGACGAGATTGACATCAAACCACAGATTTCCGGTATCATAAGCGAGATTCTTGTGGAGGCGGGCGATCACGTCAACAACGGCGACATCATCGCCAAAATCAAGGTGATTCCGGAGGAGGCACAGCTTTCGCAGGCAGAGAATAGGGTAGAGGTTGCCAAAATCTCCCTGAATGAGGCGAAGTCGAATTTCGAGCGCACAAGACAGCTCTATGAGAAGAAATACGAGAGCCGTGAGAAATACGAGGCTGACGAGGCAGCTTATGAGAGAGCCAAAAGGGAATATGATCAGGCAAACGACCAGCTCACCATTGTGCGTGACGGTTATTCAGCAGCCAATGCCCAAGGTTCCAACACCCTTGTGCGCTCCACGGTGACGGGTGTGGTGCTTGAGGTGCCCGTGAAGGTAGGTTCATCTGTGATACAGGCTAACACTTTCAACGATGGCACTACCATAGCCAAGGTGGCTGATATGACCGACCTTATCTTTAAGGGCAAGGTAGATGAGACTGACGTTGACCTTATCCACGAGGGCCAGGAAGTAAGGATTACCGTCGGTGCAATTGCCGACTCAGACTACCCTGCGGTGATAGAGAAGATAGCACCTATGGCTACCGATGACAACGGCACCAACACCTTCGAGGTTAAAGCTGCCTTGTCGGCAAGTGAGGCAGCCCATCTTAGGGCAGGCTACAGTGCCAATGCGAATATCATACTTGAGAAAGCTGAGAATGTGCTCACCATTTCGGAAGGTGTGGTGGAATATGAAGACGGTAAGGCATATGTCTACGTGCTTACAGATTCAGTAGGCGGTCAGAAGTTTGATAAGCGCGAGATCAAGACCGGACTCTCTGACGGTCTGAAAGTAGAGGTTAAGGATTCCTCTATCACCAAGTCTACACGCCTTCGTGACAGTGCCGTAAAATAGTACCTAAAAATTGAGTAAAAATATCGCTGAAAAATGGGAACCGATTCATTAATACAAAATAGGGCTATGTCACGCAAGCTGTCAAGTAAGAGAATATTTTTTACGCTCACGGCAATGTCTTTGTTTGTTATGCCGGCAGTGGCAGAGACGTGGAGCCTTCAGCAATGTGTAGACTATGCCATCACCCACAATATAAGCATCCGGCAGGGAGAGCAGCGCGTAA
>CAMWTL010000138.1 GCA_947177145.1 uncultured Porphyromonadaceae bacterium | reverse complement strand
AAAAGGCTATTGATTGAAATTTCAGCTATCTCATAGAAGAAAAGTGCCCCGACACCGATCATAAAGTGGCGGTTAGACAACAGTCCCTTGAGTGTTGACCCTACGGCAGACATAGGCTCCTCCGAATCATCCCCTATTTCCGGCAACTTCACTCTTGAAAAAATCAATGCTACAATCACCACTATCACACCCATTATCGTATATGGCAAGGCTACATCGCCTTCACCGTTCTCACCGAAAATCAACGGAGCCACCAAAGCCGGTGCCAACAGACAGCCCAAGCCATTAAACGACTGGGCAAGATTAAGGCGGCTCGCACCCGTGGACTTATCGCCCAACTCAGTAATATAAGGATTGGCAGCGGTCTCAAGCACTACAAGTCCGCATCCTATTATAAATAAAGCTACAAGGAAGAAAGTAAACGAGGAGGCAGCCGCAGAGGGAATAAACAGGAAAGCGCCTAAGGCAAAGAGCAGCAGACCTAACACCACACCTTTACGATAACCGAAGCGGGTAAGGAATAATCCGGCGGGTATCGCCATAAGGAAATATCCTACATAAGTGGTAAACTGCACCATCGACGACTGAGTGATGCTTATCTCCATAGTCTGCTGGAAATGCTTGTTGAGCACATCGAGGATGGAGCGGGCAAACCCCCAGATAAAGAAGAGAGAGGTAACGAGGACAAACGGAACCAGATATTGTCGGCTCACAAGTGAAGCTTTTGATTTCATGACGTTGTATTATGTCTGTTTCTATTCCGGCAAAATATATGCAAGCCTCAACATCCGGAACTGTTCAGGCTTGCGAAGTTAAGAATAATATCTGAATATTCATATAAAAAATATCGCTGAAAACCACGAAGTCGAATTTTTTTTCTTAATTTTGCCAAATTATATAAATGAAACATCCGATATGGTCTATAGATATGATTATCTCGTGATTGGTTCCGGCATTGCCGGAATGAGCTTCGCCTTGAAGGCAGCCCGCCACGGCAGAGTGGCTGTGATATGCAAGACAACACTTGACGAAGCCAACACATTCTTCGCCCAAGGTGGCGTAGCAAGTGTGACTAACCTCGAAGTCGATGACTTCGGCAAACATATAAACGACACCATGATTGCCGGCGACTGGTTATCCGATCCCGCCGCTGTCGAGAAGGTTGTAACCAATGCTCCTGAACAGATAAAGGAACTTATCAACTGGGGAGTAAACTTCGACAAACGTGAAGACGGACAGTTTGATCTTCACCGTGAAGGAGGTCATTCTGAGTTCCGCATCCTTCACCACGCCGACAACACAGGTGCCGAAATCCAGACAAGCCTCCTCGAAACGTTGCGCAACAATCCCAACATCGACATATTCGAAAATCATTTCGCCCTTGAGATAATCACACAGCATCATCTCGGAAAGATTGTCACCCGACGCACTCCTGACATCACCTGTTACGGTGCCTATGTGCTCGACGAAGCCACAGGACGCACTGATACATTTCTCGCGAAAGTTACAGTAATGGCTACAGGTGGCGTAGGAGCTGTATACACTACCACTACTAACCCTTTAATAGCTACCGGCGACGGTATTGCTATGGTATATCGTGCCAAGGGCACCGTTAGCGATATGGAGTTTATACAATTCCATCCCACTGCACTCTACCATCCGGGCGACCGTCCGTCTTTCCTGATCACAGAGGCGATGAGAGGTTACGGAGCCGTACTCCGCAATCTTGACGGCGAAGAATTTATGCATAAGTATGATCCACGTCTATCCTTGGCTCCACGCGACATTGTAGCACGTGCCATAGACTCCGAGATGAAACAACACGGCACCGACCACGTATATCTTGATGTTACCCATAAAGATCCTGAAGAGACTAAACGCCACTTCCCTAACATCTATGAGAAGTGTCTATCCTTAGGTATCGACATAACGAAAGATTACATACCCGTTGCTCCTGCTGCCCATTACCTTTGCGGCGGTATAAAAGTAGATCTTAACGGAGAATCTTCTATAAAACGTCTGTATGCCGTGGGTGAGTGTAGTTGCACAGGTCTGCACGGAGGAAATCGTCTGGCAAGCAACTCGCTTATCGAAGCTGTTGTATATGCCGACGCGGCAGCCCGTCACGCTGTAGAGGCTGTGAAAGGCTATGACTTCCGCACCGATGTGCCCGAATGGAACGACGAAGGCACTGCCCATCCGGAAGAGATGGTGCTCATCACTCAGAGTGCTAAGGAAGTGAATCAGATAATGGGCTACTACGTAGGAATCGTACGCAGCGACCTGCGCCTTGACCGTGCCTGGAACCGTCTCGACATCCTTTATGAGGAGACAGAGAAGCTATTTAAGGTGAGCAAACCCAGCCGTGAACTCTGTGAACTGCGTAACATCATCAATGTGGCTTATCTCATAATGCGTCAGGCACGTGAACGCAAGGAGAGTCGCGGACTGCATTTCACCGTTGACTATCCTCCAAAAAATAAACCACAACTCGCAATAGAACGTTAATAAGCTATATTGTGCGTTCTTATTGTAAAAACTTGACACGTCGTTAAGTTGACACGCCACTAAATATTGAAAATGAAACTACACCACCTTCTTCTCTCCCTGCCTATATTAGGTGCCGCCTCGGTAGGGGCTGTCGAACCTTCATCGAGCCATGACGCAGCCGTGGCACGCAACCTCACCACCTTCAACTCCATCGTCAAGGAGTTGGAGATGAACTATGTGGATACCATACGTCCCAAAGAGGCGTTTCAGGCTGCCATCGGTGCGCTCCTCTCCACTATCGACCCTTACACAGAGTATTATGATGCCGACGACAAGTCCGACCTTACCAAGATGACCACCGGACAGCTGGACTATGGCGGCATAGGCAGCTATATATTGCAGATTGACGGCGGTTCCTACATTTCCTATCCTATGGAGGGTGCTCCGGCAGCTAAGGCAGGTCTCCGTTCAGGCGACCATATAATACGTGTGGATTCAGTTGATACCTCTAAGATGGGCTCAGAAGCCGTGAGCAGCCTCCTGCGTGGACAGGCAGGTACACCCCTCACTGTCACAGTCTCACGCCCCTTCGTCACTGACTCCATCCTCACCTTCGATATGGTGCGTGGAAAACTCGGTGAACCTCCCGTGCCATATTGGGGCGTGTTAGACAATAATACCGGCTACATCCGTCTCATCTCTTTTACAGACAAGAGTGGAAAGGAAGTACGTGAGGCTTTGGAGGCGTTTAAGCAGAATCCTAACGTATCTCAGATTGTACTCGACTTACGTGGTAACGGCGGTGGTCTGCTTGAACAGGCGGTTGACATCGTGGGTAATTTCGTGCCTAAGGGCACTGAGGTGCTACGCACACGCGGACGTGATGCTTCCACCGAAAAAATCTACAAGACTACTCATTCACCGATTTTTCCGGATACACCATTGGCTGTGCTGATAGACGGTGGGTCGGCATCTGCATCTGAAATCACTGCCGGATCGCTCCAGGATCTTGACCGTGCTGTGCTTATCGGTTCGCGCAGTTTTGGAAAGGGTCTTGTGCAGGGCACTCTACAACTCCCATTCGACGGATTGCTCAAGGTAACTACTGCAAAATACTATATCCCCTCCGGACGTCTTATTCAGGCTCTCGACTATTCGCAGCGTAATCCCGACGGTTCGGTAGCTCGTACTCCCGATTCCCTCACTAACGTATACAAGACACTTCACGGACGCGAAGTGCGCGACGGTGGTGGCCTAACTCCTGACGTGCCGATTGAATGGGATCAGGTAAGCCGACTCACCTACAATCTCATGCGTGATAACTTCGCTTGGAACTTCGCCAACCGCTACGCCAACACCCACGATTCCATTCCCGCTGCTTGGGACTTTGTGGTGACCGATGAGATCTACGAAGACTTCAAGAAAAGCATCGACCCGACGAAACTGCAATACGATAAGGTGTGTGAGGATCTTCTGAGCGAGTTAAGGAAGACAGCCGAACAAGAGGGATATATGACCGATGAGACCAAGGCTGCACTCGATGCCCTTGTGCCATTGCTCACCCACAACCTCAACCGTGACCTCGACAACAAACGCGACGAGATAAGCGAATACTTGGGAGCTGAAATAGCAGCCCGCTACTATTTAGACAAAGGCAAACTGATACAGGATCTTAAGTATGATCCGGCTTTCAAGCAGGCTCGGGAAATTCTCTCCGACAAGGCTCGCCTAAACAGCATCTTAGGTCAATCCAAAAATAAAAGTGAGTCCAAAAACAAAAAGAAATGAATTTGCAGGAAGCGGCGAAGCTGTTTGCGACCCCCGCAAGAATAAAGACCCTCACATCCCTTCTCGATGATAAGAAGGTCAACCGAATTTCTCTTAAAGGTCTAAAAGGGAGTGCTCCGGCACTCCTTTTCTCTCAGCTTCCGAAAAAGAAATACCCATATATAATAGTAGCCGACGACATCGATGCCGCCGGCTACATATATCACGACCTTTGCCAGACTGAAGGCGAATCAAAAGTAGCTATCTTCACCAGCGGTTATCGCCGAGATATTAAGTACGGACAACCTGACCCTCCCTCTCAGATACTGCGTACGGAGACACTCGATGCATGGCACCGTAAAGACCACCCCATTTGGGTGGTGACGTGTCCTGAGGCGTTGGCTGAGAAAGTCCCGTCGCGTAAAGAGCTTACAGAGAATACCCTCGACCTCACCAGCGGGAAGAAAAGCATAATGGGTGAGGTAAAAAAACGTCTCCGCGAATTGGGATTCAAGGAGGTAGACTATGTGTATGAGCCGGGACAGTTTGCTGTGCGTGGCTCAATACTCGATGTCTATTCATTTTCCGGCGAACTACCCTATCGTATAGATTACTTCGACGACGAGATTGACTCTATACGTGCCTTCAACGTTGAGACCCAGCTCTCTGAACGCCGTCTCGATTCGGTGTCGATAGTGCCTGCCGATGCCCGTGAAGGAGCTGACGGTATTTCGCTTCTCGAATTTGCCGACCCTTCCACCCCCGTATTGTGTCAATCCGCTTCCTGGCTTGAGAGCCGCATACGTGCCATAGCTTCAGAGACAATATCTGATGCCGTCTCAGTAACAGGCGAAGGAGACGCTAACGCTATGGAAAAGGTGGTTAATCCCGACCGGTTTATGGCAGCCTTCGACAGGATGAAGGTGGTGGAATTTGGTGGGGCTGCTGATGCGGCGTCATCTTTCCACGCTGATGCTGAGATGGATTTTCAGATCTCATTGCAGACTATCTACCACAAGAATTTCAATCTTATAGCCGAATCGTTTACCACATTCCTTGCCCAAGACTATAAGATACTAATACTTAGCGATACACCCTATCAGAACCAACGACTGAAGGATATTTTCGAAGACCGTGGCGATAAGATACGTTTTACACCCGTAGACCACACCATCCACGAAGGTTTCGCCGACCACGAGCAGAAAATATGTTTCTTCACTGACCATCAGATCTTCGACCGCTTCCATAAATATAATCTAAAGAGCGACCGTGCCCGTGGCGGCAAGCTTACCCTTAGTCTTAAGGAACTCCAGCAGATTGAAGCCGGCGACTACATTGTCCATATCGACCACGGAATTGCAAAATTCGGAGGATTGGTGAAGACAGATGTCAACGGCCATCCGCAGGAGATGATAAAACTCCTTTTCCAGAATGATGACATTGTACTCGTAAGCATACACGCACTCCATAAGCTATCTAAATACCGTGGTAAGGAGGGTGTGCCTCCTAAGATAAGTAAACTCGGCAGCGGAGCTTGGCAGAGACTTAAGGATAAGACAAAGACGAAGATGAAGGACATTGCACGTGACCTGATCCGTCTTTATGCCGCACGCCGTCAAGAGAAGGGCTACGCATATGCACCTGATTCTTATCTGCAACACGAGTTGGAGGCAAGTTTCATATATGAAGATACTCCCGATCAGCTAAAAGCTACTCAGGACGTGAAGGCTGATATGGAGTCGCCTCGCCCTATGGACCGCCTGATATGTGGCGACGTAGGCTTCGGAAAGACTGAGATTGCCATTCGTGCAGCCTTCAAAGCCGCTGCCGACTCTAAGCAGACTGCTGTGCTTGTGCCTACTACCGTGCTTGCTATGCAGCACTACCACACCTTCTTGGAGCGTCTTAAAGATCTTCCTGTAAGGGTAGAATTTATTTCCCGTGCAAAGAAACCGAAGGAGGTGAAACAAATTCTTAAAGATTTGGAAGAGGGTAAGATAGATATACTCATCGGTACCCATAAACTTATAGGCAAAGGTGTGAAGTTCAAAGATCTCGGCTTGCTGATAGTGGATGAGGAACAGAAATTCGGCGTAGCGGTCAAGGAGAAGCTTAAGCAACTCAAAGTCAATGTTGATACGTTGACTATGAGTGCCACACCCATACCACGTACCCTACAGTTCTCACTTATGGGCGCACGTGACCTCTCTTCTCTCAATACACCCCCTGCCAACCGTCAGCCCATCGTCACCAACGTCTCCACTTTCGACGATGATGTCATCAAAGAAGCAGTGAATTTCGAACTCAGCCGTAATGGTCAGATATTCTTCATATCCAACCGTATAGAAAATCTTGACACAATCGAAAACACTTTACGTCGTCTTGTGCCGGGCATACGCATAATCAAGGCTCACGGTCAAATGCCACCCGAGAAACTTGAAAAGGCTATTCTTGATTTCGCTGCCCACGACTACGACGTTCTGCTTTCCACTACCATTGTGGAAAACGGTATTGATATGGCAAACGTCAACACCATCCTCATCAACAATGCCCAGAACTTCGGACTGAGTGAGTTGCATCAGCTTCGCGGTCGTGTGGGACGTAACAATAAGAAAGCTTTCTGTTACCTGCTTGTGCCTCCCGGGCATCCCCTCACCCCCGTGGCTCGTCGCCGTCTGCAAGCCATAGAGAACTTCAGCGACCTTGGAAGCGGCATACATATAGCTATGCAGGATCTCGATATTCGCGGTGCGGGCAATCTTCTCGGTGCCGAACAGAGCGGATTCATAGCCGACCTTGGTTACGAGGCTTACCAGAAGATTCTGAAAGAGTCAGTGCTCGAACTGAAGACAGAGGAATTTGCCGATACATTCGATGAGCTGACCTCTGGCAAAGAGGAGGAGTTTGTGGCTGACTGTACCATCGAAAGTGACTTGGAACTTCGTCTGCCTCCCGATTATGTGCCTCAGGAGAGTGAGCGAATCAGTCTTTATCAACAGCTCGACAATATGGAACGTCCCGAACAACTCGAAGAATTCCGTCGCCATCTACGCGACCGTTTCGGAACAATTCCCCAAATCTCGGAAGAGCTTATCAAAGTTGTGCCGCTCCGTATGGCTGCCCGCCGCCTCGGCATAGAACGTCTTGCGTTGAAGGGTGGAAAGATGAGGCTTTATTTTGTTGGTGATGACAATAAGGCTTACTACCAAAGTCAGGCATTCGGTAAGGTATTGTCATATCTTCAGCAGAATCCTCTGCGCTGTGAACTCCGCGACGTAAACGGTAAGCGCTCCATTCTCATTTCAAAGGTTGCCACTGTGAGTGAAGCGCTCAAAATCCTCACTTCGATGGAGGAAGCGCGTCCTGTCTGAAAAGCTATTAGAGATTGTAAGTACGATTTAAAAATTAATTAACATAATGAGGCACGCTATTTGTTTGTT
>CAMWTL010000137.1 GCA_947177145.1 uncultured Porphyromonadaceae bacterium | reverse complement strand
GGGTGCTCAATATAATAACAAGATACCGGTAGCCAGCACCAATCTTTTTGTGGCACTCCGACACCGGCTACTTTAGGCATACTGACATGCTCCTTGTTGAAAGGTAAATAACGTGTAGTCCTAACCTTTCCGCAGTGTAGAATATGAATTTTTATTGTGTCCATCTCATTTATAATTTATTGTCAGATTTATTATTTCTCAAAGCATCCCGTAGTTCCGACATAAATGACAAATATTTTCTCTACACTGGAAAAGATAAAGTATTTACTTATAATTTCGTCAGCACAGAAAAGGTAGTTTACAGATTTAACGACTGATATCAATTATATATTTTGTTATTTCAATCTTACACAGACACAACGCTTCTATTAATATGTCATAACCCCATTGGAATAATAGCCATCTTTTAAGTAGCTCAGTTATGGACTACCTCTACCTTATAATAAAATGCTACATAATAAACTGCTACGGTAATTCTATCTAAAGTCAATCTTCCGTTGTCACAGAAAACTTACGCTTTGTCACTATCTATAATAAGGATATTGTATCTTTCTGTAATTTAGCGGTAAATAAAAATAGAATAGATATGAATAAGCCTATAGATCATTTTATTTACTATTTAGCCACAAGCCTCTTTTTCTCAGTTATAACCCCTTTTTCATTTGCCGGTACTCCTGGGGGCTTAACTACCACCCCTGTGGATTCCATAGCTTCAGTCAATGAGCTGCAAGAGCTTACCGTGACGGCAAAACGTCCTGATACTACGGTCAGTGCTGACAAGATTTCCTATTCACCGGCAATAATGTTGTCGGGTCAAAGTAATATATACGAAGCCTTGAAATCCATTCCCGGAATTACAATAGACTCTAAAGGAAGCATCTCATTAAACGGTGTGCAAGATGTGGCAGTGTATATTGACGGGCGTAAAACAATCCTAAGCGGTGAGCAACTTCTCGCTTATCTCAAAGCCACTCCCACTGTTAACATTGAAAAACTGGAGATAATCAATGCAGCCAGTGCGCGGTCGGAAGGTTCTGACCCGACTATAATCCTTAATCTCCAAAGAGCATATAAAAAGAAGAATGGCTACACTTTCGGTATTAATCTTGATGGACAGCTTGGGAAAGCTCGGCAATCTTACGGTTCCTTACTTACCGAATATAAGCGAGGTCCAAGCAACACTTCATTGGTCTACTCAAATTACATAGCCCGAAATCCCTCCAAGCTATTGACAGACCGCCCCTACCTTGATGTCCCGGAACGCCTCACCCAGAAATACGATAGATTAAGAAGAGACCTCATGCACAATGTATCTTTAAGTTATAATTACCATTCCGCTTCTCCCCTATCCTTTGGCACTTCCATAAATTACACTTATCACCGACGGTATGAGCCGGCAACAATGCATACCGCTATACCATTCAATTCCGACGTTGTGATAACTTCCAATAATGCAAAGTTTATTACCAATAATATCTACGGTGAAGTATATATGAAACGTAATCTTTCAGCTCCACAAAGCAATTGGACAGCCTCCTGTAATTTCTTTAATTATTGTAATAAGGAAAGCCAACTTATGAAGGACAACTCCGGCAAGACAATTGACGGTAATATGTCAAATACTACATATGGCATTGTCGGCACATTCGACTGGCAACGTAGTCTATCGGCTCATTGGCAGTTTTTATGTGGTGTACGCATGTCATATGTGCGTATGAATAGCCTTGGGGAATACTTAACCTCACAAAATAATGAGTCTTCCATCTCGGATACTGACCTCTCAAATTCTCTTGACTCATCTTTCGGCTATAATGAAAATGTCAACGGCATTTATGGTGAGGTAAAGACAACGTATGGGATTGTTAACATAAGCGGTGGCATACGTGCAGAGCAAAGTAATCTCAATACCGACTTCTCAGGCAACGAAAGTGCTGAAAGCCGTAGCCTTTCACGCCATTACTTCCATCTCTATCCGTCTCTAAATCTTATATTGGCTTCTGAAACGGGTGGTTCGTGGATGCTATCATATGCCCATAGAGTCAACCGTCCGCAATTCGTAGATTTAGACCCGTTCATACATTTGTTTGACGACATCACCCACGTAGGAGGTAACATTAATCTGAAAGCAGCCACTTCCCACGTGCTGACAATGGCTTGGAGCGATAACCGGAAGTTTAGAATCGGAATCAATGGAGAAATCAGGTCAGATGAAATAGTAAAGTGTTATCGGGAACTGACCGATAGGATAGTCTATGTCACCCCGGAGAACCTACCTCTCCATTTACAAGGTATCGTCTCTTTATCTTATTATAATTTCAGAATCAGACCTTGGTGGGAAGTTGCTGCCAATGCTAATCTTATTTATTCAAATTATCATTTTCCCAAAGAAACCGGCATCTCTCCCAATGTGCTTTTTACGCCTACATTGGAAATAAAAAATATTCTCCCACTCCCATGTGGCATTACAGGTGAAGTGACAGCTTCATATCGTGGGCCGGTTGCTTATGGACAAGTTCGTATATCCAGATTATGGAACACTTTCATCGGTTTTCGTAAAACCTTCCTAAAAGGAAAGTTAGGTGTAGCGGTCTATATAAAGGATATTTTCAACTCCAATCATACCGTATCATCAATATATCTTGCAGGAAGAAAAGCCTTGCTAAGCGAAAAGGAATTTGAAGATATGAGAAAAATAGGTATTTCCATATCCTATAGCCTAAATGGAGGAGAGAAATCAAAAGAAGAAAAGAGAAACACTTGGTTTGAAGAACTTAATCGTGTAAATTTGTAATCAATTACTTTAATATCCTACTTAAATGAAATCAATGTCTTTCCCCATTGTTTCTATATCAATGAAACTGACCCCTCTACTTTTTGCTGCTATACTCTTTTTATTCATCAGGTTGGCTAATGACATCCCTATGGGAGCCGTCTACTTCAGTCATACTTGGCAATTTATAGTGATTGAACTTGTCGGAATAATAATTGGCAGCTATGTCGGGTACAATCTGGCAGGGAAATGGGTAAGATTCAGTGTAGCTCATAAACTCAATCCATTGGCTGAATATGGAGCAGCCATAATTTTTCCTGTAATTCTCGCTCTTATAATTATGGGCACATCTCACGATAAACCACTCACATCCGAACTCGCTGCACTTGTTATCCCATTAGTTATAACGAGCCTGATGTCAATATGGCTATACCTTACCCTCAAAAATAACTATCTCTACAAACTATATTCTGAAAGCAAGCTACGGGAACAAGAGGCACTGACAGCGGAGAAAGAAGCCAAACTCCGTTTGCTACATTCACAATTCCATCCTCACTTTCTTTTCAATATGTTAAACACAATATACTTTACCATTGATGAAAACAATGAAAAAGCGCGTACTACAGTGGAACATTTATCTAATCTGCTCCGTTATCAATTGTATAATACTGACGGTACAGTGCTTATTGAGAGGGAACTTTCTGCTTTGGAAAGCTACATTGAGATGTGTCGTATCAGATTCGGCGAAATCATCGACATAACCACCACTGTAGAGTGTCCTGATACAGATTTCGAAATCTATCCCTATCTTCTTTTACCATTAGTAGAGAACGCGTTTAAACATTCCGGAGGCAGTCCACATATAATAAATGTAAAACTGATAATCGACAATGCTCTTCTCCTTTTTACTGTTACAAATTCACTCCCGACGACACCGGTTTGGCAAGATCGGATAAAAAAGGAGTCGCCTCAAGACATCAATCAAGACTCCGGTTTAGGACTTCAAAATCTACGACGAAGATTGGAATTGTTATATCCCGATAAATATAACCTAACTATATCCAAAACTGAAAGCACTTTCACCGCACACTTAAAATTGCAATTATGAGTCAAACACCTCCTCTTACCTGTATAATTGTAGATGACGAATCCACCGCTCGTTACGGACTACGAAGCTACGTCAACAAAACTCCCAACCTAATATGCGTTGAGGACTTCCCGGGCATTCCCTATTTAGAAACATACCTAAGGCACAATCCTGCTCCCGACATTCTATTTATGGATATACGCATGCCGGGACAGTCAGGATTAGACTATATCGCGACCAAAACGGTAAACTCGGCAATAATCATAGTCACTGCCTACGAGCAATACGCTTTGAAAGGGTTTGATCTTAACGTGTGCGATTACCTCCTCAAACCTGTACCTTATCAGCGTTTCAAACGTGCTGTAGAAAAAGCCGCCCAATACATCTCCTATTTAAAAAGAGCACTTACTGATTCAGAAATGACAGCTATTGATTCAAAAGGTCTACTTACCGATTTGAAAGGTACACCTGTTTTAAAAGACCTACCTACCGATTTAAAAGGCACATATACTTTAAAGAGCACGCCTACCGATGGTTTCATATTTATACGTGCAGACAGAATAATTCATCAAGTCAGGCTAAACGACATAATCTATCTCAAAGCGTTAGAAAACTATGTCCAGATCTACACCACCTCCAAATATACCACACCCTTCAGCACTAACCTTACCTCATTGACTCCACACCCCACTCCCTGCACTAACCGAATAATTACGACCTCTGAGAATTTAGGCACATCACATGCTAATTCTAATCATATCACCACAAGAACCACATTGAAAGCCCTATTGTCGCAACTCCCAACCGACCAATTCATCCAAATACATAAATCTTATGCCGTAAACCTCAGACACATCCGATCCATCACCAGCACCACCCTCATAATGACCAACAACCATGAAATACCCCTATCCAAAAATTTCCGTCCTCCCCTCCTCCAAGCCATCTCCAACTATTAGGTGCAGATGTATGGATAGCCAATCTCCAAATCGCCATCTAAAGCATTGATAAATAGGATACTTTTCTAAAATAAATAAAATAGCCAATAGTTAAGGATAAAAACAGACACCTAAAAACCACCTCATACCCCGATATGGTAATTCAAGAAACACTTATCTATCACACGTCTATTAAGAGTTATAGCCACCTATCTACTCATACTTAGATTTAAAAGATTATAAGGAAAATGACAGAAATGGGTAAGATAGTGTTTGTTTGAGGGCGACATTATTTGTAATTTTGCATCGGCTTCCGGATTAATACCTGCATTGTTTCAGATGCTGACATGAATTATTTCGGAAGTCCGTATGAAATGACTCATAATCATCTTTAACCTGACATATAGACATGAAAAAATTCGTAAAGATCTTTTCTATCGGTATGCTGATGTGTCCGGGATTCGCTCTGGCGGAAAACGTGCATATTGCCACTCCCAACACCTCTCTGCTCCTCGATGCCGAAAAAGGACAACAGTTGAAATTCCTTTATTACGGAAACGCCCTCTCCGCCACCGACATCTCCAACATTAAAGATGCAGGCACAGCCAATCATAACGCTTATCCCGTATACGGTCTGTGGCCCGAGAAGGAAGCAGCTTTCTCAGCCGTTCATTCCGACGGCAACATGACCCTCGATATGGTTGTGGAGAAAGTCAATACTACTAAAGACGCCGATGGAGCCGAAACCACAACCGTCACACTTGTTGATAAGGTATACCCCTTCACAATTGATGTAAATTACCGTACTTTCCCCGGTCAGGATGTGATCGAAACCTGGACCGAAGCATCTCATCAGGAGAAAGGTAACGTTGAGCTTACCAGATTCATGTCCGGATATCTCCCCTTACGTCGTAGTGACGTACACGTGTCGCAGCTCTATGGCTCCTGGGCTAACGAAGGGAAAGTTGAGGAGGCTCCCCTTCCTCACGGCGTGAAGATAATAAAGAATAAGGATGGTGCCCGAAATTCCCACACCTCCCACGCCGAGGTCATGATTTCGCTCGACGGAAAAGGTCAGGAAGATAATGGCAGAGTAATCGGAGCTGCGCTCTGCTATGGTGGCAACTACAAACTTATGTTTGACACCGACGATTCCGATTATCATCATTTCTTCGCCGGAATAAATGAGGAAAATTCATCCTATAACCTGAAAAAAGGTGAAAAATTCACTACACCCCCTCTTGCACTGACTTATTCAGAAGATGGACTTGGCGGTGTGAGCCGTAATTTCCACAAATGGGGACGTGATCTCCGACTTGCTCACGGCAATGAGCCTCGCAAGATTCTCCTTAATAGTTGGGAGGGTGTTTACTTCGACATTAACGAGCCGGGCATGCAGCAGATGATGACAGACATTGCCGGTATGGGAGGTGAGCTTTTCGTTATGGACGACGGTTGGTTTGGCAATAAGTACCCTCGTAAGAACGACTCCACTTCTCTCGGTGACTGGGTAGTAGACACTGAAAAACTTCCCAACGGCATCCAAGGACTCTGCGACGCAGCTAAGGAACGTGGCATTAAGTTCGGCATATGGATTGAGCCGGAAATGACCAACAGCTTGTCTGAACTTTACGAACAGCATCCGGAATATGTGGTGAAAGCTCCGAAAAGAGACGCTGTGCTCGGTCGTGGCGGCACACAGATGGTGCTTGACCTTGCCAATCCGAAGGTTCAGGATCTTGTGTTCAACGTCGTTGACACACTATTGACAAAATATCCTGAGATTGACTACATCAAATGGGATGCCAATGCACCCATAATGAATCACGGCTCGCAGTATCAGACTGCCGATAACCAGAGTCACCTATACATTGACTATCATAAGGGACTCATCTCTACCTTGGAGCGCATACGCGCAAAATATCCCGATGTCACTATTCAGGCGTGTGCCAGCGGCGGCGGTCGTGCCAACTGGGGCATACTCCCCTATTTCGATGAGTTCTGGGTAAGCGACAACACCGATGCTCTCCAACGCATATATATGCAATGGGGCACAAGTTACTTCTTCCCTGCCATAGCTATGGCATCGCATATCTCAGCCTCTCCCAACCATCAGACCCGACGCATCGTGCCTTTGAAATTCCGCACAGACGTGGCAATGAGTGGTCGCTTAGGTATGGAAATTCAGCCGAAGGATATGACCGATGAAGAGAAAGAACAGACCAAACGTGCCATCAACGACTATAAGCAGGTGCGCGATGTCGTTCAGTTCGGCGACCTTTACCGTCTCCTCTCCCCATATGACGGCAAGGGAGCAGCTTCCCTTATGTATGTGGCGCCCGATAAGAAAGATGCGGTATATTATTGGTGGAAGACCGAGCAATTCGTAAACCAGCAGTTGCCACGGGTAACTATGAACGGTCTTGATCCCGACAAACTGTATACAGTGACAGAGTTGAACCGTATTGACAACGAACCACTCCCCTACGAAGGCAAAACCTTTACCGGAGCATTCCTGATGTCTAACGGTCTTGAGATGCCACTCGAACACAAAGTGGATTGGAACAAGCGCAATGATTACGCTTCACGTGTGCTTCGCCTCACTGCCAAATAACGTCCCACACTCTTCTGACAGATCTCCACAAAAGTATAAATCTCACTTCTCACACCAAATGACAGAGGGCTTGACCACGTGGTCAAGCCCTCTGTCATTTGGTAATTTTTGTCAAAAAAGAAAGGGTGATAACCGCCACGGTCGCACCCTTTGATAAGTTTCTACAGGTAAAAATCTTAAGGTAAAAAAGATTGTTTTTAGGTTCGATGCAAAGTTAGGGTTTATTTCTTATCCCACCAAATATTTTTCGACAAAATGTAAGAAATATGTTGTAAAACATATGTTTTTTACCCCCACTTGCTTAATTTTAGCTCATTTTCCCTGAAAACGGCATAACTAAACGTATGAATCCACTCTCC
>CAMWTL010000136.1 GCA_947177145.1 uncultured Porphyromonadaceae bacterium | reverse complement strand
ATTCCCAGATGTCGGCTCAACTCAGCCAGCTCAAGGAAGCCTTAGCCGCCAGAAAATTAAAGTCATCCTTGCCGGAATTTGATCAGGAGACCACTCGTTTTGTCCGTGACATCTACAGATTCTTCAAATTATTCCGTCGTAAAGAAGATTTTAACGATCCCTTTGCCGCTCCCATCGACTTCATTTCGTTGCCCATACTCGGCGACATCATTGCCGATGACGAGATTCTTAACCTTGTGGGCGAATTTTATTTTAAACGCGGATACTATAAAGAAGCTCTCCCGCTGTTCTTGCGTCTTGAGTCGGATTTTGACGACAAACACCTTCTTTGGGAAAAGATCGGCTACTGCTACAATGCCCTTGGTCAACTTGACAAAGCTCTTGAATGGTATTCAAAGGCAGAGCTTTTCCATCCCGACAGTCAATGGCTGGTGAAAAAAATAGCTTTATGTTATAGGTTGCTTAATAGATATAAGGATGCAGCCGAATATTATCTCAAGGCTCTTGAGCGGGATCCCGAGAATTATAGTCTGCTAATGAATGCGGGTCATACCCTCTTGGAGTCCGGGAATGTGGACGAGGCTTTAAAGCACTATTACCACGCTGATTATGTTAAACCCGATAAACTCTCTACTTGGAGAGGAATAGCTTGGGCTGAACTTTTATCAGGTAATCTCAAGAAAAGTCTCGACTATTATCAGAAGATTATACTTAGCCCTGAATCATCGGCTACCGATCGCCTTAACATGGGGCATGTGTACTTCCTTCTCCACGACTATAAGAAAGCTGTAGCATCATACATAGAGAGCGCAAGGAAAGAGGGATATGGCTTAGAGAAATTGCAGCAAGCCATAGAAGAGGATATGCCGGTTTTGGTGAAAGCCGGTGGCACTCCGGAGGACTTGCATCTTATTCTCGAAAAAGTAAAGTATGACCTTTAATCTACTGGTCAATCCTAAGAAAAAAGGAGGAGCTTATCGCCTAAGCTCCTCCTCTATTTTTTCTACTGCCAATGAAATGTCCTTAGCATATGGCAACCTATCCTCAATTGCAGAAATGCCGTGAAGCACCGTGGCATGGCGTCTGTTCAACTTCTGCCCTATTGCCGACGACGAGAGAGTGGTGAGTTTATGGCTCAAATACATGATCACTTGCCGAGCGTCAGCAATATCCCTGACGCGGCTCTTTGAGAATATAACGTCGGGATTCAGCTTATAGAACTCAGCCGTCGCCTCCACAATCATATCAAAATTGATATTCTTCTGCTCAATTTTCTTGATGGAGTGTTTCATCACCTCGTGTGCCAAAGCGAGGTCGATAGGCGCGTTGAGTGTGATTGAGCGTGTGAGTATACCCATTACTATACCCTCAAGTTCTCTCACGGACCCTGTAGACTGTTCGGCTATAAGTTCGATAACCTCTTCCGGTATACGCAGACCGTTTTTCGCCGCCTTAAATTTAAGAATTTTCTTTTTCAAGGCAAAATCCGGCTTTGTCAGTTTTTCAGTTATACCCCATTTGAAGCGGTCAATCAGTCGGTCTTGTATGCCGTCGAGATCCATTGGAGGGCGATCGCAGGTAAACACAAGCGTCTTTCCGTTCTGATGGAGGTGATTGAAAATAGGGAACAGCACATTGGCTGTGCCATCCTTATGGCTCAACTCCTGGAGGTCGTCGATCAGAAGCACGTCCATCTGCTGGAACCAATTCACAAAACTCGGGATAGTCTTATGTATGGTGGCACTCGCCATAAGGTTCTGGAATTGGCGCAAAGGCACAAAAAGCACCTTGGCGTTGGGTTTTCTCTCCTTTACCCTGATGCCTATGGCTTGGATAAGGTGAGTCTTGCCCACTCCCACTTCACCATATAGGAAGAAGGGGTTGAAATCGTTTTTACCGGGATTGTTTGCAATATATTCAGCTATGGTGAACGGGAGCCTGTTGCTCTCGCCTACCATATAATTCTCAAAGGTCAGACTTTCGTTAAGCTGCGGGTCAAAGTCAGGAGTTGATACATTGGAAGGCTCTCCCATAGGCGACGGAGCCTGCATCGACCGGACGAACTTATTTTTTATGGCGTGGCTCTGCTGCGAACTACTCAGCTTTACATTAGACGACGCATCGTTGCGGATTACACTCACCTCATATTCCAGCTGCACATTCCCTCCGAACACTTTCCTTAAAGTGCTCGAAAGTATGTGGTAAAATTCATCCTCGTATTTCTCACAATAGAATGTGGAAGGAGGCACAAGTGTCAGCACATTATCTACAAAACTTTTCGGCTTTGTAGGGTAAAACCACGTGCGTGTTCTTGCCTCCCCGATGTTGTCGCGGATGATTTCAAGGCATTTTGCCCACTTATTTTGTAGTTCTCCTGTCATATCAATATAGTGCAAACTCGACTGCAAAATAACATCAAAAATTCTATAAAAAAAATAGTTTCGCCTCTTGCATTTTACGATTTTTCTTTAATTATCTTAATTACAACTAAATATTTTTGAAAAAAAATAACTCCGCCGGCATTTTTAATGTCGGCGGAGTTGGTCAGCTATCCTAAGCGACGGTCAAAGAAGCTTTATACTTATGTAGCGTTTTGGATTTTTCTGGATGTCGATAAGGAGAGAATCAACATTGGCTGTGACACTGCTGATGCGTCTGTAAAGCTCGGGATCGCTCATAAGCAGACCCAAGGTGGAGTTCTTATCGTTGAGCTGATTTGAGAACTTAGCCAAATTCTGTGTCACCTCATTCACATTTTCCATAGAGCTTGCTAACGGAAGCTTATTAAGCTGGGCGGAAAGTTCTGTCAGATCCTTTGTGATGGTGTTAAGATTTGATGCCACCTGTGAGGCGTTGCTCATAACACCGGGCACCTGTTTGCTCATCACCGTGTTCAGACTTACAGAAGCCTTATTGATATTCTCAGTTATACCCTCAATGGCTTGCACGGATTTCAGAAGTGCGGGATCAGAGACAAGAGTGTTCAGGCTCGTCAACAAGCTGTCAACCTTTGGAAGTATATTCTGAACCGCCGGCATCAGATTATCTGAGAGGCTTGCCATCATATCCGGTTTTGACTCTGTGGACAGGTGACCTCCCACCTCAAGCATCTTAGAGCTTTTGCCCATCACTATCTCCACCGATGCTCCGTTTAATAATGATGAACCGATCACAGCCTTCGAGTCCTCAGGCACTTTGAGCGACTTATTGAGTGCCAGGAGCACCTCTATCTTTCCGGGCTGTGCATAATTGAAATTAATTTCCCTCACCTGGCCTACCTTGTAGCCGTCGATAGTGACCGGAGCCGAAACTTCAAGACCGGCAACATTGTCATAGTCGGCTATGTAAAAATTGGCTGGTTTGAAAAGATTGATACCTTTAAGGTAGTCAATGCCTACAAAAAGTATCACAATAGCTACTATCACCGATATTCCGATAATAAATTCCTTTGACAATAATTTTTTCATAACGTGGAATCAATTTTTAGACGAATTCATCATTTTCTTACTTGTGACTATGAAAGCATCGGGAATTTTCTTCTTTACCTCTTTCAACATAGTGTTAATCTCTTCCTGACTGGAGGTTTCACCGAAATAATACTTGTAGAGATTATTCTCCTTATAAGTAGTGATCGGACTTAAGCCACGAAATCGAGGATTATTCTGTTTCAGAAGGTCAGCCGATGCCAAGATCTGGATCTTATATACAGTAACAAATTTCTCTACCTTTGCGTTGTGGGAGTTGGCTGGTCTATCTTTCTTTTTGTTGTCCCCCTTCTCCTTTTTTTCTTTATTTTTATTTTTATCTTTATCTTTATTTTTCTCCTTCTTATTCTTCTTATCCTTCTTATTCTTCTTTTTGCCTTTTCCAGAGTCCACCGGAGTCTCCTCTACGGAAGCCACTTCTACAAAAGTCTCGACCTCCTCCACTTTCTTTCCGCTTCTCTCCGCCGAAGAATGTAGAGGTATTGCCTTTGTCTCCACATTTCTGGATGCCGATGCAAGTTTAGCCGAATCTGATCTTCTTCTGCGCTTTCCTTGTTTAGCGACAGATGGCGCCGGTGCCCTATCCTCCTTCTTCACGTTGCTTCTTGAGGAAGTCTTAACCTTGCTTCCGGAAGCTGTATGCCCCTTCACATTTTCTTCCTGATCTCTTGCCGCGGAGGCTTCCTGTGCCACCACTGCCATCGACTTGGTCATTGCAGCGTTGCCCTGCATATGTTTCCAATCCTCATAATAAGCCTCCACTGCCTTGAAAATTGCTTCCGCAAGTTCTTTCTGTCCCTTCTCCGATGTAAGATATTTAGCCGAAGTAGGATTACAAATGAAGTCAAGCTCAATAAGCACTGAAGGCATAGAGGTAGCCCACAACACCCAGAAGCCTGCCTGATGAACACCTCTGTTCGACCTTCCGGCATTTGTAAGTTGTTTCTGGGTCATTTCAGCGAATTTGATACTTTTGGTCAGGTTCTTTTTCTGTGCCATCTCAAAGATGATGTATGATTCATCTTTCGAAGGATCAAAACCGCTATATTTCTGCTCATAGTTCTTCTCCAACTCTATTACAGAGTTCTCACGGCGTGCCACCGCCATATTATTGTCATCCTTATGCAGACCGAGAGCATAGACAGAACTTCCGGCAACCGTCTTCCGGTTCTTATTGCTCTTATCAACGGAGTTGGTATGAATTGAAATAAAGAGATCACCTTTTGCCTTATTGGCAACGTCGGCTCGCTCCTGCAAAGTAAGGTAGGTATCATTATTACGGGTCATAACGATATGGGCATCCTTTAGCTTCTTCTTTATAAGAGATTCAAGCTGAAGAGCCACACCTAAATTTATATCCTTTTCACGTGCATTGTTGTCGGTGGCTCCAATGTCCTTACCACCGTGACCCGGATCCACAACGAGAGTAAATACTTTTTTTTCAGAATTCTTTGCAACGCCTTCCAAAGGCACTGCAAACAATATCATTAAGGCAAAAATTTTACAGAGAGATAATAACTTCATTAGTTGAATAAGATAAAATATGGGCAAAATTACAAAAAATCCTCTATATCTTCGCAGAATAAACGATTTTTTATAATATTTTCAGCGCTATAGCCGCTGCCGCCTCGGCATCTGCCAGCGCGTGATGATGGTGGGAGAGGTCATATCCACACCGTTTTGCCACGGTCGGGAGCCTATGGTCGGGCAAGGAGCGACCGAAAACCTTTCGTGATGCCGTACACGTGCAGAGAAACTTATAATTAGGATAAGTCATCTCAAATCTGCGAAAAGCCGCTTTAAGACAACCTTCGTCAAAACGGCTGAAATGTGCCACTAAGGGCAATCCCTCTATCAGAGGGACAATCTCTGCCCATATCTCCGGAAAAGTGTCGGCATCATCTGTATCAGCTTGGGTCAATCCGTGTACCTTTACATTTCCCGGACTATAATAATTGGGCACCGGGTGTATCAATTTGTAGAACTTATCGGTGACTTTGCCATTCTTAACCACAACTACGCCAACGCTGCAAACGCTGCAAGGATTGCTGTTGGCAGTCTCAAAGTCTATCGCAGCAAAATTTAACATTTTAAATCTGATTATATCCCGGCAAGACAATAATCGAAATGCCCTGATCCGGATTTGTTACTTATTTTATTACGAGAATATTTTGGTTTTATTTTGGATGTAAACTTTATTTTGCTCTTTATCTACTTTATGCTAATTTTGCAAGCAACAAAACACTTTTATAAATGACTTCCCTATCTCCCATATCTGATGAACTTCTGATGTTCATAAAGCGCAACATTAAGGAGAATCCCGCTTCTCTACGCCTTAAATATCACGGGAAAATCAATAATTTCGATTTGGATTTCGCACTCACACAAATTGAGAGCCGCCAAAAGACAAAAAAGAAGCTTCCGCACTTTATTAGTAATCAATGTTTTATCTTTCCAACCGTCCTTTCGGCTGAACAGGCAAGCCATGAAGCTGTGGCAGCCTACCACGCTTCTTTAATTGAAAAGAACTCAGATTTATTGGATATGACAGCCGGATTAGGTATCGATGTAATGACTATGGCTCAAAAATGTAGTCATGCCACTGCTTGTGAACTTGACGAAACCAAGGCGCAAACCCTACGGCATAACTGTAAGGTGCTTGGATTAGACAATATAACCGTTGTGGGAGCCGACTCCATAGAGTGGATCGCGGAAACCGATAAGCATTTCGACGTAATCTTCATTGACCCGGCAAGACGCGGTGAGGATAATGCGCGTACATATAATTTTCACGATTGTCAACCCGACATAATGAATTTACAGGCTATGCTATCTTCAAAGACCTCCCGTCTGCTAATTAAAGCTTCTCCCCTACTCGATGTGGCGCAGACTCTTAAAGATATCAGCCACGTCAGGGCAATCAGAGCTATATGTGTCAACGGTGAATGTAAAGAGATTTTAGTGGAAGCACTTTACACAGCTTCCGCTTCCCCACTCCCTGATTCTGTTCTGAAAAAGGCAATCGATGATTCTATTCTGAAAGAGGCAATCGATCTGAAAGACGATGGCTCACTGATTAGCAAATTCAGCTTTTATGATACTTCCGAACCGGAAGTAGATTTATCAACAGCTACCCCTATAGCCTATGCCCTGGAAACGGATATTATACCGGGTCACTACCTATATGAGCCGAATGCTGCCGTAATGAAACTGGCGCCCTGGAACGAACTTTGCAAGACTTTTGACGGGCTTAAGAAATTAGCACCCTCATCACATCTCTTCGTATCAGAAAAAAAATATGAAAGCTTCCCCGGAAGGGTCTTAAAAATAGAGAAGAGAATTGAAAAGAAAGACCGGAAGACTTTGAAAGATCTTCCGGTCAATGTAGCGGTCAGAAACTATCCCCTTTCTGCTTCCGAACTTAGGAAACAACTGAAAGTGAGGGAAGGCTCTGATTTATTCATCTACGGTACCCGTATCTCTGCTCCGCTGCTTATCCTTGCAAGGAGAGAAAACTGATCAGAAACGGAAACCTGCGGTAAGCACAATCTGACTATTATTGAGCGACAGGTTCGACTGAGGCGATGGAATTGACTGATGGGTATCCAAGTTTACGTCGGGACTGAAGGCGTGGTAAGTGGAATTCATATTCTTATAGACATATGCCATATCCACATAGAACTGCTGATAACGGTAGCCAAGACCACAGGTGATGTAGTTGGTATGGTTGTCTACACGGTAATTCGGTCTTGTGCCGGCAGTGTAAATAATCTCTTGGTCGTTTCTCACACTCTGCTTAAAGGGTGAAGTGACGTGGCAGAATCCTGCACGCACACTGAACGCGGGAGTGACCCTGTATTCCGCACCAAGACGGAATGTGCTTGCCGACCGATAATGGGTGGCGATGTCCGAATTAGTGTAGTAGTATGGATCGTTTAGCTCAAAACCTTTTGGTTTCGACACGCTTTTCGTAGTGTTGCTCTTGGAGGGTGCATAATAAGGCGCCGACCATCCCCAATCGTCATAACCCCAGTCGCCGTAATCCCAACCGTTGCCAACACCGTAGGTACCCGCTTCGGAGAATTTCATCTTGTCATACGGAGTCCATTCATAGTCAAATGAAAGAATGAACTTGCTACCGATCACTCCGGCAATGCTGCCGATAAGCTTCCACGGAGTGCGGAAGCACATATCGTTGTAGCCATACTGTCCTCCATTTGTGATTGCGCTGCCTTTATTGCCGTCGCCATACTGATAGTTGGTCTCGGCTCCAAACGTCTCGGTGAGGTTGAAATAAGT
>CAMWTL010000135.1 GCA_947177145.1 uncultured Porphyromonadaceae bacterium | reverse complement strand
GGACATTCGCAAACGGATTACTCTCACTCCCCCTGAAAGCGTCATTGAGGAATGGAAAAATGACTATGATACTATGGTCATGAATATGATATACGAGGATAATGTCCCCTCATTTGCGGACATTCTCGGAGTTGTGGCAATAATAGAAAACATGTTCAAAAGAATTTAATTATTCCTTTTGTTAGAGAATACATTTATAGCAAATAAATTGTCTATTATCAAATTGGAGTCACTCAAAAGTTATCACATAGAAATTTTTGTCCCTGACATTTTGGTATCAAGATTATCATAAGGAGATTTATTCCCGACTTTCTATTCACAGTTCTCACCGTGTCCGATGCCGACATAAAAACGGGAAAGATTGACAGAAAGAATATGTGATATTGTCGTGCTAATCTTCAGTGCGTAGTCTTTCTGACGTAGAGGGAGTGTTTAAAAGCATACAGTGCTAGTTTCTGTGTCTATGAATGGCGTATTAAAGCTTAAAATTCAATTATTTTTTGTAAATTTGCAGTAAATTTTATAAATATGATGACAGAAGCTCAACTCCATATATCATACATTCTTGCACAAAAGTATTACCAAAAGAAACTTACAACTAAAGAGGTAAGATCACTTGCAGCGAAAGAAGGTATATCCGAAAATTCTCAAAGTAATTATTTTTGCTCAGCATACCGCCACCTTATTAACGGCACAGAGTTTAATGGGCAATTAAGTGCCTACATATGGGAGTACTATTTAGCACAGATATTCACCGAATTTAATGTTGACACTAAGCGTAATGCATTAAAATGTTTCTTGCTGGCTATTGAGTATTATGAAGCGAAGAATAAGTCTAATGCAGTCAAATTAAGAGAAATCTTTGCTCGTTATTCTTCAAAAATTTGATAGATATACTAACCTCTCTGGGCTTCCATTTATTGGCTTATTATAGAGCATATCGTCTTTCCGAAGGTTTGCCTCAGACTCTTTCATTTTTTTGTAAAAGAAGTCGCTAAAACTATGGGTGTATATGTGTTTTGAAGCTTTCTGTTCCATCACATTATAAGCCTCCTGCCATATTTCGTCGACTCGGGCTATGTCGTCAATCACAGTATATTCAACGCCCATTGAATTTCCACCCGTCGGGACAGCCTCCATTGCAGAAAGAATACTTGTTATTATTACCGGGTCTACATTCTTTGTGAGAAACCGCCGACATGACCTGCGGTTGGTAACAAGACTTTCCATGTATTCCCCATTTGTTCCGACACCGGAGGTAAAGAACTTTCCGGCTTTTTCCCAAAAATTGATATAGCACCCTGAGGGCATACAGCAAGACAATGCTGACATCTCCAACATCCTCTCCACCCAAACCGTTCAAATGGTATCATCTCGGGATAATAGTCATTACCCCATTTCAATACTAAGCCTGAACAGGTATTAATGCACTTTCCGCATTTAATACACTTGGTTTTATCTACTTTAAAATTAGTCTTTGACTCTAACATATTTTCAAATTGAAGATTGTGTCTGAATCTTTACGCCACACGAATTACTGCCTGATACGTTAATAAGTTGATTATTCAGATGGAATTGACAGCGGAGTATTGCCTCCTCCTGCGTAAAACATCAATACGACGGCATCCTCATCACCACGATTTTCTCCGTGATGTATCTCTCCGTCTGTCTCAACTAATGGTTCACCGGCATGGAAGTCATGGAAGCTTCCGTCCTTGCATACGATTGTCAATGTGTCACTCAAAACCACACCACAGTTAATGATTTTGTGATAATGGGGATTGGTGACTGTATGCGGAGGGAAAGTGTATTTATAGATTGAGATTACAGGGGTGGCTTGTGGATAATTCGGCAGAGGCGATCCATCCCAAGCTGTCGATGTCTCTATGATTTTTACAGATTTAATCCCTGTGTTTTCAAGTTCTGATTTCTGTGCCATACTACTTATTGAAATTTATACGAGTTCAATTCGGACATAACAATCTGACACGAAGTAGTCAACATGGTTGATGGTAGGTATCATTAGCCGTCTTTTTAATTGGTTTAACATTTATCAATAAGTAATTCGGAAAAATAAATGAACATATCAGGCTCTTTTGGAGAAGTTGATAAAGTGGGATGTTCCCAACCCGGCGAGACTTCGGTTGACAGCATAGAAAAGGTTGTCAGTCGAGACATAGTCCGCAGGTTGGATCCATTGCCCCTTGAGCATTCTCCAAACAGTCTCGGCTATGTTGAGGTGGGGGGAATAAGGTGGCAGGAAGAAAAGGTAAAGTCCACGTTTCTCCCATATCCCTCTCATTTCCCTCATATATTTGCTCCTGTGCACCTTGGCATTGTCAAGCACGATGAATGTGTCCTTCCTTATTGTAAGGGAGAACTTGTCAAGGAAATCCGCTATGCGTTCGGATATCATGCTTTCGGTGGAGCTGAAGCCATGATAGCGGCTGTCGTAGTCAACCATTCCCCAGATATTGAGTCTTGCGCCCCTGTCCGATGGAATGGTGATGTTCTCGCCGGGGAAGTGCCAGCCGTACGGCACACAGCCTTCGGTACAGGTGAAGCTCCCGTCTCCGAAATAGAGGTCGATAAGACCTTCTCTATATTGTTGTTCAAGCTCTTGCAGCTTCTCCTTCTTATAAGCGTAGAGCTGCGGCGAGGGTGTCCCTTTGGGCGTCTTCCTTATACGTCCAAATCTTGCGCCAAGGCTGATAAAAAAGCCCGGTACGTGTCGCGGCACGCCTCCTTGCCTGTTGCCTTATGCCACCTCTCCTTGGATTTCATGACGCTGAGCCTGTCCTTTTCGATAGCTTCCCTCACGGCTGCCTCGTCCGATGGGTCCATGATAGGCTTGGCTCCCTGGCCCGGCTTGTTCCGGAGACCATCGATACCCTGTTCGAGATACCACTTGACCCAGCGGTTGACCTTGTGCTCCGAACACGACAGCCTGTCCGCTATCTCCTTTGAGGGCAGCCCATCGGCTTTGTCCAATACTATACGGCTTCGTTTCTGCATGAACGGCCTGGGGTCGAAGTGTTCCATGTACTCCAACTCCACCCGCTGTTTCTTGGTAAGTGTTACTTCTGTTATTCTCATAGTTGTATCTTACCTTGACATCAAGCAAAAATCGTGCCAACATATGTACATTAATTTTTAGCAACTACTTACAAAATTAATAAATATTATTCTATCTGTCAAGTGGTTACATTTTGCATCCCAAGTAACTTATATATTACTTTTAGTGACTTCCAATAAGTTAGAGAATATATTTAGAGCATAAAATTACTCGACTTCATAACTTTGCATACAAGTCGATAAAATAGGTAGATTATATACCGACTTTGCATCTGAAAGTCATATTTAGTATTAGAAGGAACACTGAACTCAATTATACATTTTTCAATTTTTACAAAAAATTTTAAGATGTGAGGTTCAGTTTCTGTGAGGATGGTTGTCTATTATATGTATGGCAATTAAAGATGACATAGAAACCCTTTTCAAAGAAAACTATGCTCGGTTGCATAGGCTCGCAGCGATGTTGCTTCACGACACTGAGGCAGCACATGACATAGTACACGATGTGTTTGCGGCGATCCTCGACAATCAGGCAACTATAGCCTATGATACCACCTATCTGATAACAAGCGTCAGAAACAGGTGTCTGAATAAATTGAAAGCAATCGACGTACGCGATCGCTTTCGAGAGCTATATCTCATAGAAAATGAGGAGACCGACATCATACCCGACCCGCCCGATGAAGAAATATTTACTCTAATTGAGGAATGTGAAAAACTTATGCCCCCAAAATGTGCTGAAGTTTTCAAGCTACGGTTTCACGACGGCAAGAGCGCCAAAGAGATCTCAAAAGCTCTTGACATCGGGGAAAGGGTTATCTATAAACATCTTCGCCACGCATTGACAATCTTAAAACACCAATTAAATGGACAACCTTGACAAATTGCTTGACGCCATAGAGTATCCTGAGAAGTTTTCAACGGAAGAGCTGAAGCAACTCCTCACCGATTCGGAAACCCGACAGCTTTATGAACTCCTCTGTGCAACACGTGCCCAATCTTTTACCTCGGAACCGCAACCACTCACGGAAGAAACAATTAATGCCCAATGGCAACGTCTAAAGAAGAGGGAAAGAAAACCCCTCCTTCTCCGATGGCTTACTGACAGAAAAGTGGCTGCTGTAATCTCTTTGGTCATAATCTCCTGCTCAATCGTCGCTGTGGGAGTATCAATGAGCTTACGCCAAGCGGGAAAAGTCTCCTCCACCTCTGACGTTACTACCTTGATACCAGATGATATGACAGGAAAGCCGTCAGACATAGCTGAAACGGTAGCATTACCAAAAGATACGGTGATTATTTTTGAAGATAGGACACTGGATGATGTACTCAAAGAATTGGCTCCTTATTACGGTGTGACAGTTGAACTCAAACATTCAACGTCAAAACAGACTCGACTCTTCCTTAAATGGGAATCCACTACCACACTTGATGATCTGATCGAACATCTAAATTCTTTCGACAGAATCAATCTAACCATAAACGAGAACATAGTAACCGATTATTGATATGCACAAGTTATCTATAATACTTCTGATGCTGATTGCCTCAGCTAACCTTTATGCAGCGAAGTATAAATATAAATTCAATGATACTCCTGTCTCAAAGGCTCTGGCTCAGTTGGTAAAGGAGAATCCGGAAGTAAACCTGACCTTTATCTATAACGAACTTGACACTTACACCACGTCTGCCATGATAGATACGAATGATCTTATGGAAGCAGTAAAAGCTATTGTAGCACAACGCCCTATAATGGTAAGCCGTAAAAATGACCATATCCTTGTTGAGGCATTGCAGAAAGGTAAATACAAATATTCCGGAAAGCTAACCAATGAATATCAGGAGCCGGTGGCACACGCCACTGTCCTACTCCTAAATCCAAAGGATTCCGTGGTCATCACCTATGGAATCTCAAAGAAGGATGGCAGTTTCCTCATTCCCTGCGACCGTAAGCCCGTGATAGCTAAAATCAGCAGTACCGGCTATGACACTATGGTTATGGATTTCACCTCAACTTCAATCGGCAACCTGAGAATGAATACGCGCACAATTGACCTTGATAATGTCACTGTATTGGCAGACGAGACACAGTTGCTTTCCGACCGTACGGTCTTTGTGCCTCTACAGCGTCAGAAAAACTCTGCAATGACAGGCATAGAACTTATCGACCGTCTGGCAATACCACAAATACAAGTCAATGCCAATGGTGTATTAGAGACTACTGCCGGCAAACCAATATCGGTGTTTATAGATTACATGGCAGCATCCGAATCTGACCTTTCAAGCATGAATATGCAGGATGTAAAACGTGTGGAATATCTTGAACTACCGGCTGATCCGAGATTTCAGGGAGCGAAGTATGTAGTCAATTTCATTATGGAGAAGTATATTTATGGCGGCTATATGAAGTTTAGCGGTGATAAGACTTTGAATATGAATTACCAGTGGATTCAAGCCAATGCACGTCTGCAATATAAGAAAATGACGTATGACATTGTAGGATATGGCACATATAATATGAACTATCACAATGGGATAGAGAAAACCGAAGTATTCCGATTGCCACAACCTGACGGCAACTTCAAGACAATTAACCGTCTATCAAATACTCTCGCTTCAAAAGACAAGAATGAGATTTACCGCACCAGTTTCAAAGCCACATATAATTCTGAAAAAATAACGGCTCAGACCACAATCTCAGCCGGTATCAATGAACATCCCTCAACAGAACAATCCGGCGATGTGACCTATCTACCCGAAGACTTCCCCAACTCCTCCTTTTCTGCTGAATCTTCCAAGAACGATAAATTTATAAAATTTAATGGTTCTTATTTCTTCTCTCTGCCAGAGAAAATCACAATGACTTTCTCACCGGCTTATACTTTCTCCCACACCGACCAAAATTCGGTATATTCCGAGTATAATTTCCAACCCATTGCTAACGGTGCGAAAGACGACACGGATAATCTTTATGCTTTCCTCAACTTCAACCGTAATTTTGATAAATGGGGTTCTCTTACAGCTTATGGTTCCGGTCAGTATGACTATTACCGCACTCGCTATTCAGGGTCGGCTGATGCTTACGACAAGTCGAAGGTTTACCGCTATAAGGCAGGACTCTCCTACTCTTTAAACACGGACAAATTCTACGGTGATGCGGAATTGGGTTGGACTTGGGATCACAGCCGTTTTAATTCATATTCTTCCGTCACCAACTCCCCGTCGGCTATAGTCAGTTTGTCATATCTAATCAATAAAATTCATAGGCTACAGACAGAGTTCGAGTATTCTACCTGGGCACCAAATGCCTCATTTAAAAGTGAGGCGGTTATCGAAGCTAACCATCTTATGAGCTATACAGGCAACTCCAAACTTGTGCCAAGTCCGAATTACTATGTCTCCCTCTCCTATTCCTGGATGCCCTCCAATAGAGGCTACCTATATCTATACGGCAATATATGGAAGTTAAAGAATAGGTATGTATATGACTATCAACCCACAGAAGAAAAGATGATACGCTACATACGCCAACCTTTAGGCGATTATCATCTTATACACTATGGACTTTCCGGACGGCTTACCCTGTTCAATCGTAATCTTGTAATAAACGGCACTCTCAGTGACTATATCGCTCGAAACGGCAGACCCTATGGTTACACGATTTCAAGTTTAATGTATAGTCTGCGTGCTACATACTGGCTAAAGGATTTCTATTTTGTAGGCTATTTCTCGTCGCCCGCGAAATACAGCGACGGCTTTATGGTAGGTGACATTTATGAGGATAAATCCACCTACTATCTGATGGCAGGATGGTCAAACAAAAATTGGAATATCCGGCTTACAGCAAATAACTTCGCCCGTTGGAACTGGACCAGCCATAAGCAATGGTTTACCTCCGAATATTATGACCAATCAACCACCTACCGAGATATAAATCGACACGCCAAATTCAGTCTGTCGCTCACCTATACATTCAATTACGGAAAGAAACTCCGTGATGAGGATGAGTTAAGCACACGCAATGCCTCCTCTTCCGGCATATTGAAGCAATAAAGACACTTTGTAATTTAGATAGTTGTAAGAAAGTGGGTGCAGCCTGATTTAAGACTACACCCACTTTTATAGATTAAGGCAAAGTTTTATTTGCCGTCACGAATCTCCACACGGCGTATCTTGCCGCTTATTGTTTTGGGCAATTCTTTTACAAACTCCACAATGCGAGGATACTTATACGGTGCGGTCACACGCTTCACATGATTCTGTATCTCCTTTATAAGCACTTCCGGCTCATCCTTGGCACGCTGCTCATAATCTTTGGCAAGAACTATAGTAGCTTTCACAACCTGACCTCGTATCTCATCGGGCACACCGGTGATGGCACACTCCACCACGGCAGGATGAGTCATCAAAGCACTCTCCACTTCAAAAGGACCGATACGGTAGCCGGAAGATTTGATTACGTCGTCCATTCGTCCTACAAACCAGTAATAGCCATCCTCATCACGCCAAGCTACGTCACCTGTATGATAGATGCCATTGCTATAAGCCTCTTTGGTAAGCTCCGGGTCGTGCAGATACTCCTTGAAAAGACCCAACGGTTTGTGACCGTTATGGGTCCTTACAATAATCTCTCCGTGCTCACCGTCCTCTACGCTGCGACCTTCGGCATTAACAAGGTCAATGTCATACTCCGGACCTTTCCTACCCATCGAACCCGG
>CAMWTL010000134.1 GCA_947177145.1 uncultured Porphyromonadaceae bacterium | reverse complement strand
TTTATTAAATCTTTATGAAAAATTTTTGTTTTATTGCTTTTAAAGGTATAAATTTGTGATGCAAAACTAACAGATGATTCTCATGAAAAGATTAAATCTAAGCGCTATTTTACTTGTAGCTCTTGCAGTGCCCGGTACAGCCCATTCGGAGGTGCTGACTCCGGAAGCTGCGCTCAATCGTGCTGCCGGCCTGACTCGCTCGGCTACTTCAGAGTATACTTTAGCCAAGACGTTCAACACAGTTGCAGGTACACCGGCTATGTATCTGTTTCGTGACAATGCCGGAGCACTCGTTGTCAGTGCAGACGACGCTGCCCAACCACTCTTGGCAATACTCGACAATAAGTTTGACGGCACGGAGGCTAATCCGGCATTTGATTACTGGATGGCTGAGTATGCACGCCAGATTGAATGGATAAGAGCCAATCCTTCTAAAGTGACCGGACCGACAAAGACAACATCACGTAGCGACATAGCACCTTTGCTTGCCACCTCCTGGGATCAGGGTGCGCCATACAATGACCTTGTACCTGCCAAGGATGGTGAGACCTGCTTTACAGGATGTGTGGCTACGGCTTTGACACAGGTTATGAACTATCATAAATGGCCTGAAAAAGGTACCGGCAGCAATTCCTATACCTCCGGCACAAATAAATTTGAACTCAGCCGAAACTTTGATGATGTGGTTTTCGACTGGAAGAATATGTCTAATTCTTATTGGGATGGCACCACTGAAGAGCAGAACCATGCGGTAGCCGACCTTATGTATACAGTAGGCATAGCGCTTAATATGGACTATGGCGTAGGCAGCCAAGGCGGTAGCGGTGCATATACGGAGAATGTGCCGTATGCTCTTGTAAAGTATTTTAACTACGACAAGGGTGCGCACGTGGTTTATCGTGATGCTATGCCTTATGCCGAATGGGAGCAGCTTGTGTATGACCAGCTGGCATTAGGACCTGTCTATTACGCCGGCTCAAGTGACGACGGGGCACACGCCTATGTGTGCGATGGCTATCGTGACGGCTATTTTCATATCAACTGGGGCTGGGGCGGTTCGCAGAACGGTTACTATCTTCTGACTGCGATGTTCCCCGGAAGCCAGCAGGGAGCCGGCGGTTCTACGGGTTCCTATGATTTCGAGCAGATGATTGTAGCCGACATCAAGAAGCCACAACCCAACAGTGAAATCGAGCCTCTTATGATTTACAGCTGGGGTAACTGGTTGTTTGATAATGATGAGGTGGTAAAGACCGTTACTGTAGGGCGCGATAACGAGATAGGTATAGTAGGATGGGCACAGAACCGTTCAATCGAGCCTCTTTCACTGACGGCAGGATTGCAGCTTGAGTCGGAGTCCGGGGAGGTAACAGTGCTTGATGCCGGGCATTATGATTTGGAGCGTTATAATCCATACTTTAATAATCAGGATTGCTATGTATATTGGTTGGCTACCACCGTACCCTCCACGGTGAAGAACGGTAAATATATCGCTCGCCCCGTATATATGATTGATGGAACTTCGGATTGGAAGCCGATGCAGGTGCTTAAAGCTTACCATCAGGCATATCTCCTAGAGGTGACAGACGATTCCATAACTATGTCGAATGCCGAACAAGCTACAGTCAACATAGATAAAATGGAGTTCACAAGCCGTACTGTGGCAGGTAAGAGTTTGCAGATGGCAGGTGTGATAACCAACACCTCAGACTATGATTATGAAAGTTGCATACGTCTCTACGTATATGATGCCGACTATAATGAGATGGCGCAGGGAGGCAGACGCTTTTTAACAGTTCCTGCCGGTGAGACTGTAGACTTCACATATGAATCTAATCTTATGGGCACTCTGCAGCCGGGTGAATATACTGTATGGTTTGCTGATGCGGTTACAGGGGAATGGCTCGGAGAAGGTATAGCTATGAACTATGAGAAGGCGCCGGCAGCTCCGACACTCAGTGCGGAAAGCTTTACATTTGACGGAGATCCTGCCAACGCTGACAATATGAACCTTGACTTTACATTGGTTATAAAATGTAAGAGAGGTTGGTTCCGCGACAGAATAGATGTGACAATCTGGACTGCTCCGGAAGACGGTTCTGCGGGTTATTACGTCGCCACCGCCACTTCCGATGAGTTTGAATTATATAACGGTGACACAGCGGAGGTTAAGTTCCATGGCTCAATAGAGGATCCCATCATAGGTATGCGCTACATAGCCGGAGCGTGGTATGGAGGGAAACAGTACGGCAACGCTGTCACCTTCAAAATCAGTGCTGCCGGTGTAGATGAAATTGAGGCATCCGAAGCAGTAAACACTGAAATCTACACTTTAACAGGTGTGAAGGTTAATGTTTCGGAGATAAATAATCTCCCTTCCGGCATCTATGTAATCAAAACGACTGATGCCAACGGCAAGACCACTGTCAGGAAACAGATGGTGAAATGATACATACAGGATAGCTACCTGTAAATAAAATGTGCTGAGAAAATATTTTCTCAGCACATTTTATTTACAGCATCTTGATTATTCCCACTCGATTGTGGCTGGTGGTTTTGAGGAGATGTCGTAGACTACGCGGTTCACGCCACGTACCTTGTTGATGATTTCGTTGCTTACTTTGGCAAGGAACTCGTAGGGGAGATGTACCCAGTCGGCAGTCATACCGTCGGTGGAGATTACGGCACGGAGGGCTACACAGCTCTCATATGTGCGCTCGTCACCCATCACGCCTACACTCTGCACCGGAAGGAGCATCACACCTGCTTGCCATACTTGGTCATACAATCCGGCTTCACGGAGTCCGTTGATGAAGATTGCATCGGCTTCCTGAAGCACACGCACTTTCTCAGGAGTAACCTCGCCCAAGATGCGGATGCCAAGACCCGGACCGGGGAAGGGATGACGGCCAAGTAGACGCTGGTCCATATCCATAGCCTTGCCTACACGACGTACCTCATCTTTGAAGAGAAGGCGCAGCGGCTCAACAATCTTTAGGTTCATCTCCTTGGGCAAGCCGCCAACATTGTGGTGGCTCTTAATTGTAGCGGAGGGACCCTTTACGGAGCAGCTTTCAATTACATCGGGGTAGATAGTACCCTGTCCGAGCCAACGTGCTCCTTCGATTTTCTTAGCCTCAGCGTTGAACACCTCCACGAAGTCGCGGCCGATAATCTTACGCTTCTGCTCAGGATCGGTTACACCTTTGAGGTCGTTGTAGAAACGCTCGCTTGCATCAACTCCGATTACGTTGAGACCCATATGCTTATAGGAGTCGAGCACATCGGCAAACTCGTTCTTGCGCAGCAGACCATTGTTGACGAAGATACAGGTGAGACGGTCACCGATAGCCTTATGAAGCAGCATAGCAGCAACAGATGAATCCACACCGCCGGAAAGACCGAGGATAACACGGTCGTCGCCAAGTTTCTCTTTCAGCTCTGCTACAGTGGTCTCGATAAATGAATCGGGGCTCCATGTGCCTGAACAGCCACATATACCGAGCACAAAGTTAGCAAGAATCTGCTTGCCGTGAGTGGAGTGATATACTTCGGGATGGAACTGTATGCCCCATGTCTTTTCACCTTCGATGTGATAGGCAGCTGCCTTGACATTCTCGGTGGAGCCGATAATATGATAATTTTCGGGAAGACGTGTGATGGTGTCACCGTGGCTCATCCATACCTGTGAAGGGGAGGGGACATTGAGCATCAACGGATCGAGCTTATCTACGACTGTGAGCATTGCGCGTCCATACTCGCGTGAGGGAGCGCCTTCCACTTCGCCACCGTATTCGTTAGCAAGGAGCTGTGCGCCGTAACAAACGCCAAGCAAGGGGAGTTTCCCTTTGATGTTGCTGAGATCCGGCTTCGGAGCATCGGCATCACGCACTGAGGAGGGTGAACCGGAAAGGATCACACCCTTCACGTCTGCATCAAGCTCCGGAATCTTGTTGAACGGATGTATCTCGCAATACACGTTCAGCTCACGCACACGACGTGCGATGAGCTGGGTGTATTGTGAGCCAAAATCCAATATTATGATTTTTTCCATAGACTTTAAACTAATTATTCGGCACGTGAATAATTGGGTGCTTCTTTAGTGATGGTCACATCGTGGGGGTGATTCTCAATCACACCGGCAGAGGTGATACGCACGAAGCGTGCCTGATGCAGTGCGTCGATATCCTTAGCACCACAGTAGCCCATACCGGAACGCAAGCCACCAAGGAGTTGGTAGATAGTCTCGGCAAGAGTACCCTTGTAAGGCACACGAGCCACGATGCCTTCCGGCACAAACTTGCTGGAGTCATTTGTTCCGCTCTGGAAGTAACGGTCTTTTGAACCGGCTTCCATAGCTTCGATAGAGCCCATACCACGGTAAGCCTTAAATTTACGTCCGTTATAGATGATAGTCTCACCGGGAGATTCCTCTGTGCCGGCAAGCATAGAACCCATCATCACACAGTCTGCACCGGCAGCGATTGCCTTCACAACGTCGCCTGAGTAGCGGAGACCGCCGTCTCCGATTACAGGAATACCATGTTCACGGGCAACCTTGGCACAGTTGAATATGGCACTCAGCTGCGGTACGCCTACACCGGCAACGATACGGGTAGTGCAGATTGAGCCGGGACCTATACCCACCTTAATGCCGTCGGCACCGTTGGCGATGAGGTATTCGGCTGCCTCGGCAGTAGCGATATTGCCTACAAGCACGTCGATTTCAGGGAAGTTAGCTTTCACAGCTTTGAGTGTGTTGACCACATTGGCTGAATGTCCGTGGGCAGTATCGATTACAACTGCATCTACACCGGCATTCACAAGTGCCTCAACACGCTTGAGAGTGTCGCTGGTGACACCTACGCCACCGGCTACACGCAGACGACCCTTGCTGTCTTTGCAGGCATTGGGATAGTCTTGTATCTTGGTGATGTCGCGGTAAGTGATAAGCCCGATGAGCTTATTGTCTTTATCAACTACGGGAAGTTTCTCGATCTTATGACGAAGCAAAATCTGTGAGGCTTCGGCAAGATCGGGATTAGTGGTAGTGATGATATTATCCTTGGTCATAACCTCGGAGATGGGGAGATTTTCCTCAGTCTGGAAGCGGAGGTCACGGTTAGTGACAATGCCGACGAGCTTACCTTCTCCGTCTACCACAGGTATGCCACCGATATGATTCTCGTGCATCATACGCTGTGCATCGCCTACCGTCTGGTCGGGGGTAATGGTGACTGGATCGAAGATCATACCGCTCTCGGCACGTTTCACCTTTCTTACCATAGCAGCCTGCACGTCGATAGGCATATTCTTATGGATCACACCGATGCCACCCTGACGCGCAATGGCGATTGCCATAGCAGCCTCTGTAACGGTGTCCATCGCCGCAGACACTACGGGAATATTGAGGGTGATATTTCGTGAGAAACGGGTTTTTACATCCACCATGTTGGGAGTCACCTCCGAATAGGCCGGTACAAGGAGGACATCATCGAATGTCATGCCTTCCTCATTCACTTTTTCAGTTAAGAATGACATATTATATCGAATTGCGGGTTACTGATTGGTTAGAATTCTTTGAGTTTTTCGGAGATGATGACGGTCTGGGTACGGTCGGGACCAACAGAGATCACTCCTACAGGAACCTCTGTGAGTTCCTCGATCTTACGCACATAAGCCTTGGCAGCTTCGGGAAGCTCGTCATAGCTCTTGATACCGGATATATCCTCTTTCCAGCCATCCATCTCGATATATACGGGTTTGCAGCGTGCAAGTTTTGAGATGGTGGAGGGGGGAGTGTCGATAATCTCACCGTCGAGTTCATAATGTGTGCAGATTTTCACTTTGTCAAGACCTGAGAGCACGTCGAAGAGCATAAGCGCCCAGTTGTCAATTCCGGCGAGACGGCTTGTGTAACGAGCTACAACGGCATCAAACCAGCCCACACGACGTGGACGACCTGTAACTGTGCCATACTCGTGTCCGCGTTCACGGATTTCGTGAGCGATATGGTCATGAAGCTCAGTGGGGAAGGGTCCTTCACCTACACGGGTGCAGTATGCCTTCGCCACGCCCAACACATTGTTGATCCATTTGGGGGAGATTCCGGCTCCCACAGGCACGCTTGCCGAAGAGGGGGTTGAGGATGTGACGAAGGGATAAGTGCCATGGTCGATGCAGAGCATCATACCCTGGGCACCCTCGAACAGAATCTTCTTATCAGGTGTGCGGAGAGCCTTGTTGATCAAAGCGGAGGTATCTACGATGCGCGGACCGAGAATCTTGGCAATCTCCATATAGCGGTCATAGACCTCCTTGAAATCATAAGTAGGTAAGCCGAGCATCTTAAGCTCCATATTCTTCTGATCAAGAGCTGCCTGAAGACGCTCCGCGAAGTATTCCGGTTCGAGAAGGTCACCCATGCGCAGACCGACGCGGCTATACTTATCGCTATATGCCGGACCGATACCTTTCTTTGTAGTACCGATAAGCTTACCACCCTTGAGGCTCTCATAGGCTCCGTCGAGCGCGGAATGCCAGGGCATAACCATAGCGGCGCGGTCGGAGATATAAAGCTGATAGTCGGTGATGCCCTGAGCGTGGAGGCGGTCGAGTTCCACGAGAACTGATTCAGGATTAACCACCATACCGTTAGCCATAACATTGACGGTGTTAGGGTTGAAAATGCCGGAAGGTATACTCTGGAGGGAGTATTTGTGACCATTGAACATCACACTGTGTCCGGCATTGTTGCCACCTTGATAACGCACCACCATATCGGCACGGCATGCGAAATAGTCGGTAATCTTTCCTTTACCCTCATCGCCCCATTGGGAGCCGATGACTACTAATCTTTCCGACATTATTCTTCTAATTTATTACGTTTATAGATGTGGTCGATATTCTTGAAGTAATAGTCAAGAGTAAAGCAGTTGTCGAGTTCCTCTTCTGTAAGCGCTCCCATCACTGTTGGATCCTGCTTGAGCAGGTCTTGGTAGGATGCTCCGAGACTCATAGCTTTCATTGCGATTGGCTGAACAGTGTCGTAAGCCTTCTCTCGCACAAAACCTTTGTCAATGAGGGCATTCATCACACGCTGCGCGAAGATTACACCGTTTGTGCGGTAGATATTCGCCTTCATCTGATCCTCAAATATTACAAGGTTCTCAAGTATACCTTTCATACGGTTGAGCATGTAATCAAGAAGGATAGTAGCGTCAGGCATGATGATACGCTCTGTGGCTGAATGTGAGATGTCGCGCTCGTGCCAGAGAGCCACGTTTTCATAAGCAGTCACCATATAGCCGCGAAGCACACGTGCGCAGCCACAGATATTTTCGCTGCTCACCGGATTACGCTTGTGGGGCATAGCTGAGGAGCCTTTCTGACCCTTGCCGAATGCCTCTTCTACCTCATGCACCTCAGTGCGCTGGAGGTTGCGCACTTCAAGAGCCATCTGTTCAAGGCTTGCGCCGATAAGAGCAAGTGTAGCCATATAGTAAGCGTGACGGTCACGCTGGATTACCTGAGTGCTGATGTCAGAGCTATCTATACCGAGTTTCTCGCATACATAATCCTGCACAAAAGGAGGAATATTGGCAAAATTACCTACGGCACCGCTGATCTTACCAACCTCAACACCCTTGGCAGCAGCTTTGAAGCGTTCGAGGTTACGACGCATCTCTGCAAGCCAAAGCACCCACTTCAACCCGAAGGAGGTGATATCGGCGTGTATGCCGTGTGTGCGGCCTATGCAGGGAAGATTCTTGAAACGAATAGCCTGCTTCTTGAGCATTTCGATATATTCCTCGATGT
>CAMWTL010000133.1 GCA_947177145.1 uncultured Porphyromonadaceae bacterium | reverse complement strand
CCTTTCTCATGCATTTCATTGATTGTTTGACCTTCACCGGGGGTAAGATACCTATTATGGGCAATCTTCTCCTCAGCCAATTTGCCAAAAGCATGACCACACGCCTCGTGCTGCACTATACCTCTCGTGTCGGATGGGTAGGGATCCGTGGAACGTGAACATATCGACACTGCTGATCCATTCCACGTCAAAGAGGTAGAGCCGCCGTATTCATCAGAATTGAGAGTCAATATCACCACTGACTGACTCATACGCTCACCGGTAAGGGGAGAATTGGCAACTGCATAATCAAATACGGCATCAATGTCGTCAAGCATCAGATTGCCGGTACCGCTACAGCTATGAGTAAACAATGTCTGGAAACGTGTGTTGCGCCATGTGTTAACGGTGTTGACACCGGTCTCCTGCGATAGACTGATACAGGCGTACACATTGAAATAATCACGGTAAGTGGTATATGGTTCCACTCCGAAGAAAGCCTCCATCTGTTCATTTACAAGCTCCAGATACTCTCCTTTAGAAATAGCTTCTCCGTCAAAGCCGTCGCCCAAGAAAAGTATATTGACACCATTTCCACGAGTGGCTTTCTGAAGAGTTATGCACTCATCCTCAGCATACTGATAATCATATTGGCTAACATCACACTTAGTGGTGAAGTCAGTGCCTTTAAGCGAGAACTCAATATAATCGCTACGGTTACCCGAACCCTTCGACATATCTTTTATCGTTAGGTTAAGCTCTGTCTTACCGCTACCGGAAGTGCGTGAGAGTGAACACCAGTCAGGAATATGAGTCACTTCCCAATCCCCGTCACTGTTAATGACCAAAGTTTCCTGATGACTATTGGTAAGGGCACATGCCGTAGCAGGACGACACACGAAATTGGAATAAGCTGATATACGTTTGAATTCCTTCCAACCCTTAGCCTGAGAATACAATGCCACAGACTTTTCAGGCACCTGAAGAGTGAAGTTATCCTTAGGTATACCATTGAATGCCTCATACTCACCATCAAATCTGTAGATCGTCAGAACCGGTGGCTCCGGATTATTGCAGACAATGGAACTTAGATTATAACAGCGTCCGAAAGCATCTCCCTCAATCTTAGTTATATCTTCTCCAATAATAACTTCATCCAAAAGATTACAGTCAGCAAACGTACTGTAGTTTATTGCCGATATTCCCTCCGGAATTGTCAAAGTCCCAGAAAGACGGTTATTACCTTTAAAGCATCCCGAGCCTATATAATTCATATTCTTCGGGAAGATAATCTTGGAGAATTTGTTATCCTCAAATGCATTGCTTCCAAGCCTCCTTATAGTGGATGGAAGCTTTAATTCACCTCGGAACCCACAGCCAAGAAAGGCCTGTGACGGTATCTCAACCATACCTTCCGGAAGAGTGAGATAGCCTGTGAAGGTACAACCGACAAAAGCCCTGTCTAATAATACCTTCAATCCTTGTGGCAATACTAAGTTACCCGTGAAATGCAGCCCTGCGAAAGCAGCTTCATATATCTCCTTTAATGAGTCGGGTAATATCAGTTCACCGGTAAAATTACATCCGGCAAATGCATCTCCACCAATCGCCTCAAGATTTGGTGGGAGTAGAAGGTCACCACCCAAACCGGCACCTGTAAATGCTCCCCCACCAATCACACGAAGAGTAGAAGGCAGAGTCAAGGTACCCATAAGATTGCCACAGTAGTTGAATACTCCGTAGTCCAAAACCTCAAGACCTTCAGGAAGAACAAGTGAACCCATAAGATTAGTACCCATAAAGGCTTGGGCACCAATTTTTTTAATCTTTTCAGGGAAGATCACATGTGTAAGGGTGCTCAACTCATAAAATGCCTGACCCGGAAGCACGTATTTCTCATTGTTTTCATCCTCACGGCCATATGTCACAGTCTCCTTAAGATTAATAGCCGAAAGCATTTCACAATTCTCGCGAATATAACCGAAATCTGCAGAGCTTAACTCACCTTTCACTTTTAGAGCGGTTATAGTAGCGGGATTAAGACCGGCTTTCTTAATGCACTCTGCCAATGTTCCTGCTGTATCAACATTGACGGTGACATATTGGCGCATCAAACCATCACGGAAATCCACATCGTCTATCCAGGCTATAATTGCCTCGTCTGTAAGCACAAATTCGTAATCGCCCTGAGCTGAACGCTTATTCACAGTGATGGTAAAGGGATGCATCTTTCCACTTTGATAAGTGAAGTCTGTATCCTTAACCAGATTATAGCTTACACCGTCTACACTGACCGAAATCAGATTAGTGTTCGCTTTAATAGTCTGAGGCACAACTACGGCTCGCCAATCTTCATTGTATTTGTAAGGAGTAATACTTATCACACTACCGGATTTCACAGTGACTTCACCATTGGCGAGATTCACTTCAGCATCCGGACAAACGTTGGATACCAATACCTGCTTGTCGAGACTGCTCCACTCACCGGAAGAAAATCCTGTGCCCTCTGCCAAAGTAACCCTGACACCTGCCATAAGGTGCTGACAAGTAAGGTCAACCCTCGACGTAGTAGGCATAACTTTCTCTGCCTTTGCCCAAAGGAAATCACTCCCCTCATAACCACCGAGTTGTGAGGTATTGTCGGCAACGTCCTGACGACGTGCAACAGAGAACGGCACAGCTGTCTCATCATTAATTGTTGAAATGAAGGGATAGTAGCCTATGATATCAGCAGGCGTGGTGTTAGAACTCCAATACAACGTAGTGGTACCGGTCCACGAATTGTCAGAAGCATTGAAGCTATATTTCACATTCTTGGCATGTATATCATCAGAAGTGATCTCTTCCGCAATATCTCCGGAATAATCCAAGACATACACACCCATATTGTCACCGTCCTCAAACCCGGCATCCGAAGCCCTCGTTGCAGTTGGATATGCTGCTGAGAGAGTAATGGGAAGCTGTTCGCCGCTCTCCTCTGACGGTAATCTCATGTTATCGTCAGAACATCCGCCTATGACTGCGCCTAAGCACAGAAACGGGATATATTTATAGGGAGTCTTCATCGTTTACCTCCTTTCTTTCCAAATTTATAGTTTTTTATGATAACCGGCGCATGACCTCTCCTACCATTGAGAGCAGCATCATTGACACCACTGCGTGTAGTGCTTGTGAAATCACGCCCCACTGCCCGGCTATCATTTGCATAGAAGCTGTCAAGGTCAAACTCCTCTCCCGCTAATTTCATGATACGCTCCACTATGAGCTGGCGACTCCAAGTTGAGAAGTAAGGCACATTATTATTCATACATGAATTAAGTTCCGAACGATATACGCCACGGGTGTGGAAATAGCCACCCTCATAAACATCTACGATATCTCCGTAATTCTTATGGAAAATAAGATGCGACCATGGCACCTCCTTATATTTACCGTTCAATGAGAGATTAAAGCCAAAACCATTCTCATGGTCGGCCTTAAGACCCTCTGTATGGGCACAACAGCTACACTTACACTTCTGAATAAACGCTGAATGATACATGTATTCATCGGCAAGCAGACCCAAACCATGTCCACCGACCTCATGTTGTACAATGCCACGTGCATCATTGGGATAATCCTGTGTACTCTTGGTGACAACTCCACAGAAAGCATCTCCCGACGAATAGCATATTCCCTCATACATATCAGAATTACACAATAATATAACTCCTATCTGCCCGTTTGTCTTATTGGCAACCGGTGTGACAGTTTGGGCGCAATAGTCCATAGCAGCATGCCAATCAGCCGACAGACGGGTGCTTCCATCACCAATACAGGTATGGAATTTTGTATTTCTCCATCTGTTCAATGATTCCACCCCGCTGTCTTCAGATAAAGCAATTGAGGTGTAGACGTTGAAGTAGTCACGATAAGTGGTATAAGGTTCAACGGCAAAGAGATATTCTGCCTCTTGCTGCATATCGTTAAGGTATAAACCATTGGATATATCAAGCGCATCATACCCGTCACCTACGAAGAAAAGGTCTATGCCTGCCCCTTTTGTGGCTTTCTGAAGCTGGATGTACTCATCCTCATCATACTCGTAATCATACTGACCTACATTGATATGGGTGAGATGTTCATCGGCATCTTTCAAGCGGAAAGTGACTATGCCGGTGCGAGGGCTTGAACCGTGGCTCATTTCATCAACGGTGAGATTAATGACAGTCTTCATAGAGCCTGCTGTTTTGTCGATATGACACCATTCCGGACACTCTGTCATCTCCCACTCCGCATCGGCATTAAGGATAATCTCTCTCTTTCCACCTTTGTTCAGTACATTGTACTTGGAGGGACGTGCCACGAAATTCTTATAGGCAGCAATGCGTTTAAATTCTCTCCAACCGGGAGCGTTGCGATAGGCATCGACACTCTCTTCAGGCACCTCAACAGTGAAATTGTCTTTATTCACTCCATCAAAAGAGTTATCCTCCAAAGCCGGGGGTTCAATAGCCTGACAGTGAATATACGTAAGTGAGTAACAATTCTGAAAAGCCTCACTTCTTATTCTTTGCAATTTCTTTGGTAAGACTATGGCATCCAATTTCCGACATTCAGCAAATGCTCTTTCACCTACTGTCTCTATCAATGGTGGAATCACCACGGTGTCCTGAAGGTTTTCCATCCACGAACACATATTATCATCTATAAATTCCAGATTCTGCGGCAAGATAATATGGCTAAACTTTGTTCCGGCAAATGCAGCTCTGCCGATATGTGTGATGGTCTCCGGAATACGGAGATCTCCACGCAGATTAGTATTACAAAAAGATTCACTTAAAATCTCTACAGGATGCTCCGGCCATGAGAAAGACACTACCTTCGGGAAAAAGAATGGCTCTATTACTGTCAGGTGACGCGGAATGATGAAATTACCTACAAGATTTGTATTTGCAAAAGCATTCCTACCTAATACTTTAAGGGAACTGGGAAGATGCAATTCGCCGGTGAAATTCTCACAATCTGCAAAGGCTCCTGCTCCAATCACCTCCAATCCCTCCGGAAGAACAAGGGGTCCGGTGAAATCACAATTTCCAAATGCGCCCCCTCCTAAATACTTAAGAGTGGAAGGAAGGGTCAATGTTCCCGTAAGATTGGTGTTGGATTGGCTGTAGCCCTCTCCATTGTTAAAAGCACCTTCTCCGATATATTCCAATCCTTCGGGAAAATCAAGTGACCCTGTCAGGTTGGTGTTCCTGAAAGCACTATCTCCAATCTTTAACACCTTATCCGGAAAAACAACAGTTTTTAGATACAACATATCATGGCAGGCTTCGTGAGGTATACATCCATCTTCCCATTTCTCATACTCGAATTCACACTGACGTAGTGTTACCTCCTTGATATTTAATGCCTCAAGATACTTTAGGTTACTACGGAGATAGTAAAAATCATCCTGATTTAACTCTCCGATAATCTTAAGATTGAGAATTTCACCGGGCACAAGTTTAGCTGCTGACAACGCAGCTTCAAGTCCTCCCGCTTCCGCTACCTCAACCACGATATACTCTTTAACCTTACCGTCATGTGATACCGGATCACTCTCCCATGCAGTGATAGCCTCATCAAGAAGCACAAATTCATAATCTCCTTCCGGTAGAGATTTATTTACCTGAATTGTAAACTTATGAAGTTTGGTGGGAATATAGGTCATATCCTCCTCCTTTATAAGCTCATAACTCTGACCGTCAACCGTAATGGAGATTAACTGTTCACCTGCAGCAACAGTCTGTGGGATTACAACCGCACGGTAATCATCCTTATATGGATTCATAACTATAGGGTTGCCATCCTTCTCTCCGGCAAGAGAAACATCACCGTTGCTGAGGTTGATCGTAGCATTACGGTTGGTGTTGGCTACAAGGACTGTCTTCTCAAGCTGTGCCCATTCTCCCTCATCAAAATAGTCACCCTCAACAAGAGATACCTGAACAGCTGCCAAAATATGTTTGAAAGTAAGCGTGACAAGGGGGGTTGATGGAGTTACTCCCGCTGACTTAGCCCACAGAAAATCGGAAGCCTCATAGCCGCCAAGTTTTCCGTTGGCTGCTTCCACGGATTGATTACGCTCTACAGAAAATTGATAGGCGTTCACCTCATCTAATTCCGGGTCGTATGGATAGCATCCATAGAAATCTACAGGGGTCTTCTCATCCAAGAAATAGAGCTGACGATCCCCGGTCCAAGCATTTGACGCTTCATCAAACGTAAAACGCACATTGTTGGCAAGATTGCCGGTCGGAGCTAATACACCGGGATTAATATCCTCTGTGAAACTCACAGCGAAAACGCCAATTCGGTCGCCATCGGCAAAACCTGAATCATTGGCTCTCGACACATTGGCCTGGTCAATCTCCGCCTGTAGCCTTATAACACCCTTATTCTCCACATCAGGCACATCGACTTTAACCGAGTCGTCGCTACATGATGCAAGAAGCAGTGAAAAAGCACCAAGATATAAATATTTATTTTTCATTATTGCGGAATTTCTATTATATCGTTTGCGATGAAATCATCAAGTGACGCCCGGCTCCCGGAACGACGCATGATTTCCTTATAGATTGTATAGCGGGATATGGTGTTGTAGTAGCTTATAAAAGAGCTCATGACACTGTTAGCCTCTGAACGCCATACACCTCTGAGATGACGGTATCCACCCTCCCACATATCAACCATCAGGCTATATTTGGGATGAAATATAAATTCATTCCAAGGTGCGTCTGACATTTTAGACGACATAGTGATATTGGCAAAATAGCCACGCCCCTTCATATCGAGGTATCTCATTAAATCTGAACAGCCCGGACATGTACAGCCCTTAATATGCTCAAAATGAGCTATTGATTCATTGGCAAGACCGGCAAAGGCAGCTCCTCCGGCATGATGTTGAACAAGACCACGCTGATCATATGGATATACATCCTCTACAATACCAACGGAAGCCATGGAACAACCCTCCCAATCAATCTCAGACCAACCGGCAAAACTATTCTGATTTGTCACCACAATCACCAAAGAGTTGTTCATATTGGCTCCTGCGTGTTCCGACACTTGCTTTACATAGTTTTTCAGCATATCCGCATTTGGCGTCACACCGTCCGTATCAAAACAGTTTTCTTTATAAGTATAAAAATCGCCTGTATTATCATCGGGAGAACATGCAATGGCAGTTGTGACCGTGAAATAGTTACGATAAGTCTTATAAGGCTCTATAGCGAAAAATTGCTCCATGGTCTCCTCCATTCTGCGCATATATTCACCGCTGACAATTTTATCGGCGCCAAACCCTTCACCCACTATAAAGACAGGTATTTCCTGACCACCCGCAGAGGCTGTCTGAAGAATTATCTCAGTATCTTGGGGATGCTCGTATGAAAGCTGACGTACAGTAGTGTAAGTAGTATAATCCTTATCATTCAGCTTAAACACAATCTCTCCTTCACGTCCTTCTGACCCTTCAGGCATCGGATCGACTGTAACTGTCACCTCATCTTTATATTCTGAATGATCCGGAGTCACATGTACCCACGACGGACATTCCACCACACTCCATGCTCCTTCAGCACGAACCATACCCTCTCTTGTAACTCCCTTGTCAAGACATACTATATCAGGGAGATTGAACGCTAATTCATGGTGAGGGGTAATATTCTGGAATAAATTCCACCCGGTGGCAGCCCTATATGCTTCCACCGAACTTTCTGGCACTTCCAATATTACTTTATCCGTATCAAATCCGCTGAACGCACTTCCCCTTATCACGGGAGGAACAGGTGCAAGACAGATCACCGTAGATAATGACCAAGCATCCGCAAATGCATTTTCACCAATAAACTCAACGTTCTTGCCTATGGTAACAAAACGCAGTGC
>CAMWTL010000132.1 GCA_947177145.1 uncultured Porphyromonadaceae bacterium | reverse complement strand
TTCCTTGTGAGCCAGGCAGCCAGTGAGAACAACACTACCATAGCAGTGCGCAATGCTGATGCTGAATTGGCTGTGGAGACACTCCGCGAGGAGTTTGCAGCCGAGCTTGCCGCCGGCACATTCAACAACATTAAGGCTGAACCGGACTTGGCAACCATAGCCGTAGTGGGTGAACGTATGAAGCACACTACAGGTTTGGCAGGAAAGCTGTTTAATACCGTTGGCAGAAACGGTATCAATGTCATAGCCTGTGCTCAGGGTGCGTCGGAGACGAACATCTCCTTCGTGATTGAGAAGAGCAGTCTGCGTAAGGCTCTCAATGTAATCCATGATTCGTTCTTCCTCTCCGAGAGCCAGGTGCTCAATGTGTTCCTTGTGGGCATTGGCAATGTGGGCAGCCGCCTACTTGCCCAGATCAGTAAGCAGCAGGAGAAGTTGCTTCAGGATAAGAACCTGCGCCTCAATGTGGTGGGTATAGCCTCAAGCAAGAGAGCTGTGTTCAACCGCGACGGCATCGACATTACGCGCTTCCGTGAGGAACTGGAAGAGAACGGTATACCTGCTACTCCCGAGATTATCAAGAATGAGATATTGAAGATGAATATCTTCAATTCAGTGTTTGTGGATTGCACCGCCTCAGCCGAGATCGCAGCTCTCTATGAGGATTTGCTCGACCATAATGTCAATGTTGTGGCTGCCAATAAGATTGCCGCTTCATCCGACTATCCCTCTTATATGCGTCTGAAGAAAACCGCGCGTAATAAGGATGTGAAATATCTCTTCGAGACGAATGTGGGTGCGGGGCTCCCCATCATCAACACCATTAATTCTCTCATCAACTCCGGCGACACTATCATTAAGATAGAGGCAGTGGTGTCAGGCACTCTCAACTATATCTTCAACGTGCTTGCCGAGGATGTGCCTTTGAGCCGTGCCATAGAGATGGCTAAGGAGGCGGGATATACCGAGCCTGACCCTCGCATTGACCTCTCCGGAAAGGATGTGGTGCGTAAGCTTGTGATTCTTGCCCGTGAGGCAGGCTACCGTGTGGAGCAGGAGGACGTGGAGAAAAAACTTTTTGTGCCTGAGAAGATGTTTGAGGGAGAGGCATCCGACTTCATTGGCAATGTGCGCGGTCTTGATAAGGAATTTGAGGAGAAGCGGTCTGACGCAGCTGCCCACGGCGAACATTTCCGCTTCGTGGCAGCTCTTGACAATGGCGATGTGAGTGTAGGTCTGCGCCGTGTCGGTGCCGAGCATCCCTTCTATAACCTTGCGGGGAGCAACAATGTGATTCTGCTCACTACGGAGCGTTATAAGGAGTATCCGATGGTAATTAAGGGCTACGGTGCCGGTGCTGAGGTGACGGCAGCCGGAGTATTTGCCGATATAATCAGTATTGCCAATATCCGATGAAACATATAATAGTATTAGGCGACGGCATGGCAGACGAGCCATGTGATGCTTTGGGAGGTAAGACCCCCCTTGAAGCTGCCGACACTCCGGCTCTTGATGAGCTGGCACGTCGGGGTCGTACAGGCTTGTTGCATACGGTGCCCTCCGGTTTCCATCCCGGTTCGGAGATAGCACATCTTTCATTGTTAGGCTATAATCTGCCGGAGGTGTTTGAGGGTCGTGGCACGCTTGAGGCTGCCAGTATGGGCATAGACATTGCCCCCGACGAGATGGCTATGCGTTGCAACCTCATCTGCATAGCCCCTGACGGCACTATAAAGAATCATTCAGCCGGACACATCTCCAACGAGGAGGCTGCGGAGCTTATTGGCTTCCTTAATGATAAGTTGGGCGATGGACGAGCCACTTTCTTCCCCGGCGTGAGCTACCGCCATCTGCTGAAGGTGAAGAATGCCGACAAGCGTATAGACTGCACCCCTCCGCATGATGTGCCGGGCACTCCGGCAAAGGATGTGATGCCTCGTCCGCTTGTGGAGGAGGCACGTGAGACATCGGATTATATCTCGTGCTTGATTCGGGAGTCGCAGAAGTTGCTGGCTAATCATCCTGTCAACCTGAAGCGCATGGCAGAGGGCAAGGATCCGGCTAACAGTATTTGGCCCTGGAGTCCCGGTTATAAGCCCGCTATGAAGACAATGGCAGAACTGTTTGGCATAGGGAAGGGCTATGTAATCTCGGCTGTGGATTTGATACGTGGTCTCGGTGTTTATGCCGGATTGGAGCCGATAATTGTAGAGGGCGCTACCGGTCTTTACGACACCAACTATGAGGGTAAGCTTAAAGCTGCACTTGATGCGTTGCGTGGCGATGCCGACTTTGTGTTTCTCCATATCGAGGCAAGTGATGAAGCCGGACATGAGGGGGATGCTCTATTGAAGAAGCGCACCGTTGAAGACCTTGATCATCGTGTGGTCGGTCAGTTGCTGGAGGCGTTGAAAGATTTCGATGAGGAGGTGGCTGTGGCTCTACTTCCCGATCATCCTACGCCTTGCCGTATACGCACACACACGTCTTCTCCCGTGCCGTTTGTGATATGGCGCAGCGACGTGGAGCCTGACGGAGTGACTGTCTACACGGAGAAAAGCGTAGCCAAGGGTGGTTACGGACTTCTGAAAGATGACGAGTTTATAAAGGAGTTTTTGCGATAATATGGTATAATCAGGTAAAAATCAAGGTAAGAAGATATATGAAGTATAGAAGCACAGCGGGCAAAAGCCCGGAAGTATCCTTAGAGCAGGCTGTGGTCAAGGGTCTTGCCCCTGACCGCGGACTATATATGCCGTTGGAATTCCCTCGTCTTTCAGAGGATTTCATCAAGCGTCTTCCTGAGATGTCGTTGCCCGAAATGGCATCCGAGATAGCTATGGCTCTCTTTGGGGAAGACGTTGACAAAGATAAGTTGAAGGCTCTTACCGAGGAGACAATGAATTTTCCCATACCTTTAGTGAAGGTGACTGACAATAAATATTCCTTGGAGCTTTTCCATGGTCCTACGCTTGCCTTCAAGGATGTGGGAGCACGGTTTATGGCGCGTCTTCTTGGCTACTTCAACCGTAACAATAAGGAGAGACTGGTAAATGTGCTTGTGGCTACCTCCGGCGATACGGGTAGTGCCGTAGCCAACGGTTTCCTTGGGGTTGAAGGGGTCAGGGTGTTTGTGCTCTATCCAAAAGGGAAGGTGAGTCCTATTCAGGAGAGCCAGTTCACTACCCTTGGACGTAATATCGTGGCATTGGAGGTTGACGGCACTTTTGACGATTGTCAGGCACTCGTGAAGCAGGCGTTTTTAGATCCGGAGCTTAATGAGAAGATGATGCTCACCTCTGCCAACTCTATCAATGTGGCACGCTTCCTCCCCCAGATGTTCTATTATTTCCACGCCTATGCACAGGCTGTGAAAGCCGGGGTTGACCCTGAAAATGTGGTGGTGTGCGTTCCGAGCGGTAATTTCGGCAACATCACAGCCGGATTGATTGCAAAGAAAATGGGTTTGCCTATCAAGCGTTTTATCGCTGCCAACAATGCCAACGACATATTCTATGAGTATCTGAAGACAGGTGAGTATAAGCCGCGTCATTCTGTACAGACCATTGCTAATGCTATGGACGTGGGCGATCCGAGCAATTTCGCACGTGTGCTTGATCTCTACGGCAGTGACCATGATGCTATATGTGCGGAGATAAGCGGAACCACTTATACTGACGATGAGATTGCCGCTACTGTAAAGTCTACTCTTGAGGAGACCGGTTATCAGCTCGATCCGCACGGTGCTGTTGGCTATCGAGCTTTAACAGAACTTTTGGAACCGGGAGAGACAGGTATCTTCTTAGAAACCGCTCATCCTGCCAAATTCAAGGAGACAGTTGAAGCCATCACCGGCAAGGAAGTAGCGATACCGGAGCGTCTACAGGCATTTATGGCTGGCACGAAGCAAAGCATCGAGATCCCCGCCGATTTCCCCGCCTTCAAATACCTCCTCCTCACCCATTTAACGTCTGATAGACACTAATAAATGCAGTTCTGCTAAACTGAAGCTATGTGAATATCCTTATATTGTAAGGAAGTTTCCACAAATTTTATTGCCCGCTAAAAGTTGAAAAAACTTTTAGCGGGCAATAAACTAATTCTTTTTCCTATATCTTGATGTAAGATTAAGAAAACAATATGTTTTAGAAAAAACAAAAGTAAATTTCTATAAAGGTTGTGGTTATAAGTTATCATGGAAGTCGTTAATTCATTTTTATTTGTTATATTTGCAGGAGAGAATTTGTCTTTTACATAAATTGAAAGTAAAACTTCATAAAATAAACTCAAAGATATGGGACTATCATACCAAGATATAATAGATAAATTTGATAAGCACTTGAGTAAAAGCGGTAAACGTTATTATTCCGAGTTCTATGTCGGTATTTCCAAAAATGCTCCCAAGAGACTTTTTGAAGAACATCATGTGGATATGAACACTTCGTGGTGGATTTATGCCACGGCTGATTCATCTGATACAGCAAGAGATGTTGAAAAGCATTATATAGAGCTTGGGATGCGTGGCAGTGACGGGGGAGGAGACGATTCGTCAGATATGGTATATTGTTATGTAGTCACCCCAACCACAACAGAGTAATTATGGAAGGATTTAAGCCAATTCAACAACGCTTTGTTGTCTTTTTAGATATAATGGGTTTTAAAGATAGAGTTGCAAGAAATACCCCTGAAAATTTATACTTAGAGCTAACTGAGTTCAACAAGGATATAACCAATATTCTTAATTCTTCTAAGAAAGTTAATACCCAGCATCTTCCTAAACAAATTGGAGAATCTGACACGGCTCTGCTCTCTCCAGCCCAATACGAAAGTAAGATTACATTAGCTCAATTTTCTGATAGTATTGTTCTTTTCAGTAAAGATAATTCAAAGGAATGTTTGTTAGAGATAGCAAGCGTAGCTAAACAAATAATGGCTTCTGCAATCAGTCGAGAAAAGCCAATACCTCTAAAAGGCGCTCTTGCAGAAGGAAAAGTCACCTGTGATATGTCTAAGCAACTATTCTTTGGACAGGCTTTAATTGATGCTTATCTTTTAGAAGAAAATGTGCAATATTATGGGATTGTAGTACATCATACAGCCGAGCAGTCAGTGATTAATTTTGGTAAGGATCTTTTTAAGAATGTATCAGTTCCCTTAAAAAGTGGAAAAATTTCTCATTATGAATTAGTTTGGTATAAGGATAATGTAAATGATATTAAATCAGGGTTAGATAGAATAAGATTAAGTGTTTCAGATTCCCCGAGGAAATATGTGGATAATACAAATAATATCATTGCCACATCTTAGAGCTTGATTTAAGTCTTATCATCTACTTATATCAATCAGATAGTATGTAGATAAAAGAGGGGCGCATCGCTGTGATGCGCCCCTCTTCGGGTTTATTTAGCTATTGGTTTATTTGGCTATTTGGCTGGAGGGTTTATTTTACCATTAGCTTGCGATAGATGGTGTTGGCACCGTTGCGGATTACGATGAGACGTACACCCGGTTCGAGACCGTTGACGGTCACTGTGCCATTGACTGCTGCGGAGGCAGAGATGAGGTTGCCGGCAAGGTCGTATACCTCAACTGATGCGTTGGCAGCAAGTTCACCCTTCACTACGATTGAGCCGTTCTCAGTGATGATCTGGTAGCCATCAACCATGATCGAACTTACAGAAGCCACAACGTCGAGCGTGATGGCGTAAGGATTGGAGATGGTGCCCAAAGGCATCTCTTCGAAGGTAAGCTCCGTAGAGGTTACATACTCATTGTTGTAGGTGTCGATGTAGCGGATTACGATGTTGTCGCCTACGTTACCGTGGATGTTAATCATCACCACGCCGTTGACGTTGACACCGATACCACGGCACTCGCTTCCGCAGAAGGCTGCAATCTTATAGTCGGCAGGATCAGCGTCGAAGCCGTCAGCGTCTACGATAGAGGCTGTGAGAGGCATCACAGAGGGATATCTGTGGTTGTCTACCACCCAAGGTGTATCCTCAAGAGTTCTTGTGGGAGCAATCTTAACGGCAGCAGGTGCTTCAGATGCCACGCCCGGCTCGTGAACGAAGTTGTAGTTGAACTCCTTCTCGGAATTGCTATAGATGAGATAGCCGGCGTTGCTTGCGAGAGCATCGATAGTACCCATCCAGTCGCCGAATGAATCGAACTGTGTGAAGCCGTCGAGACCGATGATCATATCACCCTCCTCAGCCTCCATATTGGCGAAGAGGTCAGCGATCTTAAGGCTTGCGTCGTCAACAGGGCAGCCGATCCAGTTCCAGCCCTTGTTGAGCTTAACTGTGGCAGTCGGGTTGAATGCTACGCCTGCAACCTTGGCAGTTGTAGCCTCCGAAGCACATACCTTGTAAGCCTTAGCCGGCTCAAGAACCTCAAGATTACCTACAAGACCGAATTTCGGGTCGCGGAACTTATCCTGGGTCTGTGAGAGTACGCGGGAAACGCTGTTGCCCATAAACTCAGCCACGTCAACGTTGGCTTCCATATTATGGGAGATCCAGTTCCAGTTCTGTGCAAGCTCATAGTTGAGGTCAACTTTCTTGAGCTGGAATGATAGATCCACAACGTCGGAAATGTTGCCCTTATACTCGGCTACCGCCTTGACGTTCATTGTGCCGTCAGCACCTGCTTCCATCTTGAGAGGATCGCTGTAGACGGCGCGTGTGCCGTTGGGATCCTTCGGATTTGAACCGTCGAGCGTGTAGTAGATGGTAGCACCCTCTGTACCTGCTGTGAGTTCCACCTTATCACCGCGATAGAGGTTGGTGCCGCTCACGCCCGCACCGGCAGGATTAGCCATCCAGAATTCGTGGTTGCCGATTACGTACTCAGCCACACCCGGATTGCCTACAGGCATCATGTATGCCTCGAAGGGCACAATCTTCTCAGAGTCGGTGGGCACGAACTTGTCACCGCGTTCGTTGATGTCCCAGGTTGTACCCATCACAGTCTCGCCGTCAAGAGAGCCGTAGAGCACGAAGTTCTTGCCTTCGGTACACATGGTCTCGGGAGAGGGAGTGAAGGGAAGGTCATAATTTTCCGGGTCCTTATTAGCGGTAGCATAGAATGTCACAGGCACTGACTCGTAGGGAGCCACAACGTGTGCGAGGAACGGACGGTTGGCTTGGAATGTCTCGGGAGTTACCTCAACGAGTGAGTCATCCTCACCGATGGTTCTGAGCACGAGTCCTGCGTTCACGCCTTCGCGCTCCGGCATTGTCACACCGTATTCCCAAGCTGTCGGGGTGAAGGGGAGGATAAGACCTGTCCAGCCACCGTCGACATCTGCATTGAGGCTGCCGGGGATGTGTGCAGTGAATGTAATCTTGTAATCACCGAGATTAAAGCTTGCAGGAGCGTTAAACGGATAGTTGGTATCGATGTTGATGTCTGAATCAGCCACACGGGTAGTACCCTTGTTGAGGATGATGTTCAGATGTTCCGAATTGGGAATAGAAACATCGTTGAGATAGATGAGACAGTTGGGGTTAAGACCTCTGAAGGACTCGGCAGTGATGCCGGTAGCTTCACCTGAACGGGTCTTGGGACCGGAACCGGCAGCGGGGAGAAGCACACTTGTAAGGTTATCACAGCCATAGAATGCACCCTCACCGATTGCGCTTACACCGGGGATAGTCACAGACTCCAGATTCTTACAGCCCTGGAATGCGCCTTCACCGATTGTAGTAACGTTCTCAGGAAGCACAACAGTCTTCAGATTCTCAAGACCTGAGAGAGCCTGTGCCGGAAGTACATCATTCTCGATAGTGGAGAGGTCGATAGTCTCCACAGCCTCGAATTTCTCACGAACAGCTTCGAACTGCTCCTCAGTTACCTCACCGGTAATGGTGAGTTCCTTAAACTCAGCTACCTCTTCCTTAGATACAGC
>CAMWTL010000131.1 GCA_947177145.1 uncultured Porphyromonadaceae bacterium | reverse complement strand
AATACAAGAGAAAGCAGCCCACTTAGTGAGCTGCTTTTGATTTATTTATCAGATAGTTAACTGCTATAGAGACCTTTTGACTCCTTCAGCTGATGCTGAGCGGGTGCTCGGGTAGCCGGAGAGCATCTATCTATAAAGGATTATTTGTCGAGATGATTGGATATGTCGTTAAAGATGTCGTCGACGTGACCTGAGCCGTTAATCTTAAGATATTTTCCTTCCTTCTGATAATAATCGCGTAGGGGAGAGGTCTGGGAATGGTAAACGTTAAGACGTTTCTGAATAGTCTCCGGGTTATCGTCGGCACGTCCGGTTTCTTTGCCACGGTTAAGCATACGCTCAACTAATTCTTCGTCGGGTACTTCCAATCCCACTACGGCATGGAGATCCGTATCGCGTTTTTTGAGAAGCTCTTTCAATGCTTCCGCCTGAGCAATAGTGCGTGGGAAACCATCGAAGATAACGCCTTTCTTGCCCTTTGCCTCTTTTTCAAGCACATCGTCAAGGATGCTTATCATCAGTTCGTCCGGAATAAGCTGACCCTCCGCAATATACTGTTGTGCGATTTTTCCAAGATCAGTTTCACGTTTGATATGGTCGCGAAGCACTTCTCCGGTCGATATGTGATGGAGTCCGTATTTGTCTATAAGTTTGGCGCTCTGTGTGCCTTTGCCACTGCCGGGGGCGCCGAAAAGAACTAAGTTAAGCATAGGGGTGAGGGTTTATGGTTTATATTATGGTTTAAGGCTTATGGTAAAGAGAGAGGGTATGGTAAATTTAGTCTTTGACTACATAGATGTCTTTAAGGTTACGCACCTTTCCGTCAAGGTCGAGACCATAGCCGATAATGAATTTTGGCGGAATGGTAAAAGCCACATAATCAGGTTGAAAACCCGTCTTGGAGCTTTCCGGCTTATGGAGGAGAGTGGCGAAGCGAACGGAGCGTGGATTTAGTTTCTTTAAGTCACTAATCATCTGAACAGCTGTAAGCCCCGTGTCAACGATGTCTTCTATTATTACAATGTCTTTACCGTCGACGCTCTCGCTGAGACCCACAATCTGCTTTACTTCTCCTGAAGTTGTAAGCCCCTGATAACTCTTATAGCGCACAAAGGATACGGGCGCATTGTTAAGCCCGGCTTCACGTATCAAGTCGGCTGCAAAAATGAAAGCTCCGTTGAGCACACATAGGAACATGGGATTCTTACCTTCGAGATCCCTACGGATTTCTGCCGCAACCCGCTCAACTTGGGTTTTGATCTCATCTCTTGTGAGATATGGCACAAACGTGAGTCCGTCAACAATGACTTTGTCTTCCATGATTCAGATGAATAATGAGTAGAAGTGTTTATTATAGTCACAAAATTAACAAAATGCCTCGGAATATGCAATAGCATACTTCGAGGCATTTCGCTAATTTTAAAATATTTTTATCTCCCAGCACCTTATTGCCTATAATTTTTATCTCACAGGCATTTCATTTACTGAAATATTATCTTACCACATATTTCTTACCTTTGGAGATGTAGATGCCGGCAGGAAGAGTATAGATCTGTTCAGAGGTAGCTTGACGGAGTACTAACTGTCCATGGATATTGTAGACATCTGCCGGATACGTGGAATAGCCGTCGATGGTGATTTCCTCAACATCGGCATCGAATTCTTCAGCCAACATCATCTTATACTCGTCGGGAGAATCTTTTTCCACAGTGATGTAGCACTTGTTGGCAGGTATATAGTCGAGGGTCTCATCCTTGATAAAGCCCAAAGAGCCGTCGGCACAGCGTCCAAGCACACGCATCGTCTCCTTGTCGTAGGCAGTGCGGTTGATGTGTCCTCCTACCGAGCTATTGAAGTAGACACCTGTAAGTTTATTGTCAGTCACCTTATCAGCTGTGCCACCGACGGTGAGGCGATTGGTCGTGGGGGAATCGGTAGAACATTCTACCACAATCGGGGTGCCCGCAGGCACTGTGCCCGTGATTTCTTCAAGACGTATCATTCCATTACACAAATTATTCACGTAATAGGTCTTGATGCCCTCAGAATAGGGAGAGAAGGGGAAGGCAGCATACATCGTTGTGTAATATTTGCCGTCACATTCCACGGTAGGCTGAACACCGAAGAAATTGTCGGTCTCAGGTGATACGGGGGTTATGAACCAACGGATATAGTCACCCTTGGCGTGTGTGACCATGCCCCCGAGGTCGACGAAATCAAGAAACTGACCGTCGCCGAGGTATTTTACGACACCGCTCAGTTCGCCATAGGCATTGTAGAGCTTTTCACCGTTGGCGGAGCCGCTGTCTTTAAGTTTGAGATAATGACTTATAATCTGATATACCCCTGTGCCTTGTGCCTCAATCTGATATTGATTGTCTACGGGACTGATGTAAAGCACACTTGCCGGGTCAGCGCAGACCTGGCTGTAATCTTTTTGAAGCCTGATTGCCTGCAAGTCAGCCGTGGTATTCATATAGTCGATTCGTCCACGGTTGTCGATAACAGAAACGTAGCGTTTTGTTTTATAGTTATGGACACGATAGTAGCCGGCACCGCTAAAATCAGCGAAGGCAAGAAATGAAAGCGAAGCCGCAATGGAGAGTAAAAGAGATCTTTTCATATGAAGATAGAATATTAAAAAGTCATGCCTGTGTCCTCACCCTAAAGACGCAGGCATGACGTTTAATTAACGCAAATTAAGCATTAATATTTTCTAAGTGGCTGATTATTCAGCTACGCAGATTGCAACACGGTTCTGAACGGGATCCGGATAGGGCTGGAACTCGTCGTCACCCATACTCTTCACCATTATGCGGGAAGCAGAGATGCCATACTTAGTCTGGAGGGTCTTGGCAACAACCTCAGCACGCTTTGCAGAAAGACGGAGGTTGTACTGCTTTGTACCTGTACCCTTGTCGGCATAACCTGTAACGGTAACCTTAGCATCGGGATGAGCCTTGAGGTATTCTGCCACAGCCTCAACCTTAGTCATCTCAGCAGGAGTGATGACAGACATGTTGATCTTGAAGAATACGTCGCGACGGAAAGACTGAACCTCTTTCTTCTGCTCTACCACCTGAACAGGTACCTCTACGATCTTCTCCACAACCTTCTCGATGATCTGAGGCTCGCAAGGAGCGGTCTCGATCACGCGAGTGCGAGTGCTGTAACGAGGACCGAAAGCATACTTCACGCCGACAAGAGCGTTGAAATACCAGTCAGCGTTGTCAGCCTTTCTTGAGTTGTAGTGGTCATTGAGGACGTTAGCCATAACTTCGAGACCAAGCTGGAGACGGTCGGTAACGTTGAAGTTAACGTCGGCACCAAACTGACCTACTAAGCGAGTGTGACCGTGGCCCCAGATGTTACCAAGGGCATTCTCTCCCCACTCAGGATAATTAGTATTAGGCAGACCGTATTGACCGTTGATTTTAGCGTTCACAGCCTGAGCCTCCTTGTTGTTGAAAGCACTGTTGAAACCAATACCTGCGTAAAGATTTACGTCAACAAGACGGGTTGGATTATAACCACCGAAGAGATTGGTAAGGTTGAACATCGCGTCAAGAGTAGGAGCAACATAGTTCCATTTCCATTTTTCGTTGACGTTATAAATTGTGTTCACCTTATCCTCATACTTGTAAACACCACGGCTCTGCCAAGCGTTAACTGCTACGCGAAGTCCGAACACCGGGGAGAATTGATAGCCGACGGCGAGCTGGGCGTTGGGGGACAAGAGCTTCCCGAAAGCACCCTCACCAAGTGTCTCCTGACCGCCAACCTGGACTTGTCCGAAGAAGTGAGGATTGAAATCGTACTCTACGACCTCCTCCTGGGCGGAGGCACAGAGGCCTCCGAGCAGGATTGATGCCGTCAAAAGAATCTTATGTAATTTCATTTGTTGATTTCTTTTGGTTGGATTAAAGATTTCTCGATTTCTAAATTATGATTGAAAATATGCTGTTGCAATTAGTCAACCACGAGATAGAATGTACGAGTTGAGGTATAACCCTGGTAGTCGAGAGAAGAGTAGATGATCTCATACTTGTAACCCTTCTGGAGGTTCTTAGTCTCGAGAGCAAATCTCTGCTGTGTGCCGGGACGAACTTCGTTGAGGAACTCAGTCTTGTTAGCTGTTGCGGGACCACCGATCTGGTCGTTGAAATCTACCTCAGATCCTGATTTTGTCCAAGCGCGAGATACAGCTACGTACTTCTTGTAAGAAGGAGCGATAAGCTCAGCGGTGTAAGAAGTAGCGTAGAGCTGAATAGCATCACCACCGGCAGACTTGAAGTGAGTCGGATAGTTGATATCTGAAGAAAGTTCACCAAACTCACCGTTAGCAGCATGGTAAGCCATCATAACCTGGAGATAGTGGTTAGGATCTTTCAACAGATCGTTGATCTTGTTAGCAAGTTTATTGTACTTGTCAACGAGGTTATCAACACGACCGAGCTTGCCAAGAAGAGTATCCTTAATGTTGGCTACAATCTTATCAACAGAATCTTGAATGTTACCATTTACGCTTTCAAGTTGCTTATTGATGTCTGCCACCATCTGATCAACTTGGCTAACGAGACCATTCTGAATTTGACCCTGAATGCTGTTGGGATCTAATTTACCTTCCGCATCAGTGCCAGCAAGCATGTTGTTAACCTGATTTGCAATCTCATCAATAAGACCGTTAAGGGCACCCTTGTTACCTGATACAGTGCCATCAGGTTCGTAGGTAAGAACAATTTTCTGAGTGCCGTCTTCAAATTTCACAGGCTCTCCGTTTACATTCAAACCATCGAGATTAACGATGATTTCAGTAGCCTTAAATTCAAGTTTAGCTTTGCTAAGGTCAATATTGAACGTAGGAGCATTTATGCCTGAAATACCGGTATTGATTTCGAAATTGAAATCATCAAATACTTTATCAAATGCCTCTTTGATAGAACCGATAGTCGGGAGGAGATCCTTGTTGGCACCCTGACCGTGCATGAAGTCATAACCAAGAGGACGGAGAGCAGTAGCAGCAACCTCATACTTGCTGGTATAGGTGCGAGTTACGGTCTCAGAAGCATTGGGGAATTCAAGTCCGGGTTCTTCCCAAGTAGCCTTAACACCATAAGCGGGGAGGATATTCTCCATCTGCTTTACCACTAACTTAGCCAACTGTGCGAAATCAGACTTAGTATGGCTGGTAAGAGCATCCTTCATAGCACTCTTAAGACCATCCTGAACTCTAACGTGGATTCCAAATACGCTATCTTGAGCGCCCACATGGAGATTAGCACGATAGAAGCCATTAGAAGCGCTGCGGCTTGCACCGAAAGTGAGCTTCTCATCTGTCTCAACCACATTAACCTTGATGGGAGCAACCTCACCTGCACTGTTTACAAGTTCAAACTTGATTTTCTTGGTGTCAATGTGAGTCGGGTTGATAGAGAGATAGAGCTGGCCGAGGTTATTCTCAGCGTTATCCATGTAAACCTGCTCTGCCGGAATAAGAAGTGCATTAATATTCGGATTGGCAAGGAGGTTCTGGATAGCTGCTTCACCAATTTTAGCAAGACCTGAATTGTTGCCAAGAACTTCATATGCAGCAGAATTTACATCGAGCGGGAAGTTAATAGCATGGTCAGAGTAGCCATAATAGTTAGCTGCGATAGTTGAATTGAGACCGATGGGGAGATTGATTGCTCCGAACATCGGGTTCCAAGTCTGGTTGACGAGGATATCACTAACTCTGCAGTTGAGCACTTCATTGATATTGCTGAAGTACTGGGCTGTGAGGTTCTGCAGTTCGTTAATTTTCTGCTTGTTGGTGTTAACAACCTCGTAAAGGTTGTCAATGTCAGCCTCGTTGGCAGCGATTCTCTCAAGAGCGAGAGTAAGCTGTGAGTTGAGGTTACGAACATCATCTTTCAAACCACCCTTACCATTGATGTCAGTGTAGAGATCACCGAATTCGAGGGCGAGGTTGTCTACAGTTGAAGTGAGTTCCTCTACAGAAGTGGAGAGAGCCTCAATCTTCTCAGCGTTGGTGGCAACGGCAGCTGCAGTTTGGAGAAGCTTTTCGTGATCGGCATCAAAGTCAGTCTTGAGAGCTGCAAGGGCTTCTTTTGTGGTGTTAAGCTCCTCAATAGTGCTGTTAAGGCTTTCCTTTACACCATTGACATCATCCTTTACACCATTGATGGCAGTTTCGAGATCAGTCTTAAGAGTGTTGATCTGTGCCTCCAAGATAACCTGAAGACCCTGAATAGCCTCGTCGAGCTCCTCTTTAGTAACACCGGGCTTATAGTCAGCAAGTTTAGCTTCAAGAGCAGCTACAGTAGTCTGAAGAGCTTCAAGGTCACCTTTCAGAGCGGCATTCTGATTAACGAGATCTGAAATCTGGCTCGTAACACCTGCAATCTGACCTTTGATGTCATTGATTTCAGTTTCAGTGCTGCCTGATGCGCTTTCAAGAGCTGCCTTAAGATCGTTGTACTTGGTTGTCAGGTTAGTGATCTCGTCTGTGTTAGCTTTGATCATGGCAGGTATAGTCTGCTGCCATCCTTCCACGTAACCGGTGTACTTCTTAAGATCCTCGACACGATCTCCAAGATCTTTCTGTTCGCCGATGACTCTGTTGATAAAGTCCTCGTTCGTGTCCTTGCAGGAAGTGAACACGCCGCAGCCGCCCGAAGCGAGGGCAACCAGCAGCAAACCGTTGACTAATTTTCTATTCATTCCTTAAATGTTTGAATTAATGATATGTTAGTTAAATTCTCTTCTATAGTTGTTATTGTTTTTCACTTTTCCGGGTTTCCCCGATTTATGGAAAATATTTGAAGCAACCTGCTGAAATGGCGCACATACAACAGTTGGATTCAACAAAAAGCGGTGATTCCAAAGCTTTCACCATATGGCTCGGCATTGAAATTGACCGCAAAGGTATAACTCTTTATCTAAACAAACAAATTTTTAAGCTAAAATTTTTTCAGAAAGGTGAATTTAACTAAAAAAACGCTAATATGCTGATAGATTTAGGTAAATTCTTTTAATCTAAATGTTAATTTTAACAAATATATCTGTCAATCTCCTTATTCCGTCATCTTCACCCTCACCAACCTCATCTCCCCAATCCCTAAAATTTTACCGACACTAAGTTTTAGGTTAATCTTTTATTAGGTTTATAACCTCTTGTTTGAGCTTCGGGAGGTCGTTTATGACAATAACCCAAATCGTATGTGGCTGAAGGGTATCGTAAGCGTGGACTATATAGTTCCTTGTGCCCTTTATATTCTTTGCCTCGGTAATGTTTATATCCGGATAGAGTTGGAGAATTTTGGTCATTGCCTCGCCAATAATCCCAACTTGTCGCTCTATCGCACTTCTGAACATATGGTCATCTACGAATACCTGATACTGTCGGGGACGTTGGGCAAGGAAGGACTCTATTTCACTGATGGCATATAATATATCGTCAAGATACTTTTTAACTTTCCTATCCATAAATTAATTGTTTTGTTTCCTCCAACTCCTCTTTGAAATAAGGATTTCTGATATATTCTTCATCCACTAAGTCGATACGACGTCCCATAAGTTCCTGTAAACCGATATAGAATTGTATTCTATTTTCACCGGCTATCAACGGGTTTTCTTCCGGATGAAAGATTGCCGAAAAATCCACATCGCTGTTCTCATTGAAACGATTCGTAAGAATCGACCCGAACACATATAAACTTTTTACCCCATACTTACGGCATAAGGCAATAATCTTTTGTATGTTATCTGTGATGAGTTGCATAGAATCAAAATTTTTAATTTTGTATTCTTGGGGGATTGCTTTGCAAATTTAGGTGTTTTTTTAGAAATACACAACATCTCTTCGCCAAAGTTTCCCTCACCATTTGTGAAATGCGGGGAATTTGTTAAAAACTTTTAATATATTGGAGGGCGGCTATTGTTGATGATATTTTTG
>CAMWTL010000130.1 GCA_947177145.1 uncultured Porphyromonadaceae bacterium | reverse complement strand
AGCTGCACAGTGTGTTCATTAGTGTTTCCCTTATTGGAGGTGTACTCATAGGGCGACACCACTTGCGCACCCTCCGATTCTGACTCTGTAAGAGAAGCTCCCAAATAGTCGTAGCCGTGGTTGAAGAGATAAGAAAGTATGAGCTTGTCGCCTTCGGAATTGAAAGAGTGTTGCCAAGCTGCTCCGGCATTAAGAGTGGTGTTTGTCAGTTCACCTTTGAGGTCTCTACGTGCGGAGCCGACAAGGCGGTGATCGGCATCCCAAACCTTGAAGACACTGTAACCCCCTTTCAGAAGATCGGCATCCATGTTGGTAAAGTTGACGTTTGCAGTCAGGAGGTCTTTCTCTGACAGGTCGTATGATACGTTAAGACCGCCACCGATATAATCCCATACTACCTTCTGCTGCAACTTATTATATTGGTAGCGAAAATCAGGAGAGGAATTTTCGATGTTGTTCTCGTTCCAATTCGATTGGTAGAAGAGGTGGGCATCTGCGTAGTTGAGATTTGCGCTCATAGAGAGCTTCCCGTGTTTCATACGTCCGTAGAGCGACACTCCGGCTTGCGACTTTGAGAAGCCGACGTTGATTGAGCCGGAGTAGCCGTCTGTGGAGTTCTTGGTGATTGTCACAAGATTAAGGATTCCGGCTGTTCCTTCGGCATCATACTTTGCACCCGGCTCCGTGATGACCTCCACCTTGACTATAGCATCCGCCGGCATAGCCTTAAAAATGTTCTTGTACTGGGAGGTGAGGGCTGGGTCTTCCTTGCCGTTTACATAGATCTTGAAATTGTCTTGACCGTTGATCTTGATGTTGCCTTCGCCGTCAACGCTCACCATCGGCACCTTGCGCAGGGCATCGCTCAGGGTCTGACCCTTCACGGAAATGTCCTCATCCATATTGTAGGTGAGTTTCGCACCGTCAGACTGCACCACAGGACGGCTTGCCACGACCTCAAGATCATCCAAGTTGATTGAGGATATGGTGTCGGCTGCAGTTTCGGTCGTTTCCGCCGCTGCGGGTGGAGTTGCGACTTGGCTCAGTGCAATTGAAGCCGAAGAGAGGAGGAGAGAGGTAAGAAGCAGTGTGTGTGTTTTCATTGAAGTGGGTGGTGTGTGTAGTATAGTCAGATATTTTTGTGAAAATTCTGTCAAGGCAAATCCTGATTTGAGCATATCTCTCGAGCGATACGGTATGACAGGTTCGTTTTGACACTGCAAAGTTATAATAAAATTTACTACTATGCAATACATAGTACTTAAAAAATATAAGTAATAAGTGAAAAATAATAGCAATCAAAGCAAAGTAGTGTGTATAGCACATTGAAAATTACCAGCTTAGACAAAAGATGGAAATTTGGAAATTTTTTTGTAATTTTGTAGTGAAATTTAAGAATGATGAAAAATATAAGGAACTTCTGCATAATCGCTCATATAGACCACGGTAAGTCGACGCTTGCCGACCGGCTTCTTGAGCGGACGAACACGGTGACAGGAAAGGATATGGAGGCTCAGGTGCTTGACGATATGGAGCTTGAGCGCGAAAGGGGCATCACTATCAAAAGCCACGCCATCCAGATGGATTATGAGCTTGACGGCGAGAAGTATGTGCTCAATCTTATCGACACTCCGGGGCACGTTGACTTCTCTTATGAGGTATCGCGTTCCATAGCCGCCTGTGAGGGCGCTCTCCTTATAGTAGATGCATCGCAGGGTATTCAGGCGCAGACCATATCCAATCTATATATGGCAATTGACAATGACCTTGAGATTATACCCGTGATTAATAAATGTGACCTTGACAGTGCAAAGCCTGACGAGGTGGAAGACCAGATTGTTGATCTGCTCGGCTGCGACCGTGAGGATATTATTCGCGCCAGCGGAAAGACGGGTATGGGCATTGACGACGTTCTGAAAGCCATCGTGGAGCGTATTCCGGCTCCGGAGGGTGATCCAAACGCCCCTCTTCAGGCATTAATTTTCGACTCCGTGTTCAATCCCTTCCGTGGTATAATAGCATATTTTAAGATTGTGAACGGTACAATCAAGAAGGATGACTTTGTGAAGTTTGTATCCACGGGCAAGGAGTATCACGCCGATGAAGTAGGTGTATTGAAGCTCGATCTGGATCCGCGCAAGGAATTGTCGGCAGGTAATGTGGGTTATATCATTTCCGGCATCAAGACATCAAAAGAGGTCAAGGTGGGCGACACCATCACCCACGTAAATAATCCCTGTGATAAGGCAATAGATGGCTTCGAGGAGGTAAAGCCGATGGTTTTCGCCGGTGTCTATCCGATAGAGACGGAGGATTTCGAGAATCTGCGTGCCTCACTTGAAAAGCTTCAGCTCAACGACGCGTCGCTCACTTTCCAGCCGGAATCGTCGGCTGCCTTGGGATTCGGTTTCCGCTGTGGCTTCCTCGGATTGCTCCATATGGAAATTATTCAGGAGCGCCTCGGCAGGGAATTTGATATGGATGTGATCACGACGGTGCCCAACGTATCATATAAGGTATATGACAAGAAGGGGAACGTGACCGAGGTTCATAATCCCTCCGGATTGCCCGAAGCAACGCTCATAGATCATATAGAGGAGCCTTATATCCGCGCCACCATCATTACGCAGGCTGATTACATCGGTCCGATTATGACACTTTGCCTTGGCAAACGAGGCGAATTGGTAAAGCAGGAATATATCTCCGGCAACCGTATGGAGATAACTTTTGATATGCCTTTGGGTGAGATTGTGATTGACTTCTACGACAAGCTCAAATCCATATCAAAGGGTTACGCTTCGTTCGACTATCACCTGCACGATTTCAGGGAGTCGAAGTTGGTGAAACTCGACATTCTTCTCAACGGTGAGAGTGTGGATGCGCTTTCAACACTCACCCATGCTGACAACGCCGTGAGGTTTGGCAGGCGTATGTGTGAGAAATTGAAAGAACTGATTCCGCGCCAACAGTTTGACATTGCTATCCAGGCTGCTATCGGAGCAAAGATCATAGCGCGTGAGACTATCAAGGCTGTGCGTAAGGATGTGACTGCCAAGTGCTATGGTGGCGACATCTCCCGTAAGCGTAAACTTCTTGAGAAGCAGAAAGCCGGTAAGAAGCGTATGAAGCAGATTGGCTCTGTGGAGGTGCCTCAAAAGGCTTTTCTTGCAGTGCTTAAACTTGATTAGCCTTCCGGTTGTTAATACAAGTGATTAGGCATCGGCGGTTAGAACGCATTCTAATCGTCGATGCCCTCTTTATAAACCCTCAACTCTAAACTTTAAACCATAAACCATATGAATATAGGCGACAAGATGCCCGAAGTGCTGGGCAAAGACAGTAACGGTAAAGAGGTTAAACTTTCCGACTTCCCGGGAATGAACTTCATAATCTATTTTTATCCAAAAGACAACACGGCAGGCTGCACCGCCGAGGCTGTGAGCTTCCGCGATAACTATGATACTTTCCTCCAGATGGGCTACCAGGTGATAGGGGTTAGCAAGGATTCTGCCGACAGCCACAAGAAGTTTGCCGAGAAACAGGGTCTCCAGTTCCCCCTTATTGCTGACACAGAGCTTACACTTTGCCAGTTGGCAGGAGTGTGGCGTAAGAAAAAGATGGCAGGCAAGGAGTATATGGGCATAGTGAGAACCACTTTCGTCTGCAACAATGACGGCACTGTTACCGACGTGGTTGATAAGGTGAAGACCAAGACAGCCGCTGCGCAGCTTTTCGCTCTCCTTGATGGACGTGGGGCGATCAATCCGGCTCCCTGATATTGACTTACAGGCAAAGGATTCTCATAGCTTTTAAAGGGTGGAAATTCCTTTGTATGAAATTTATGGGTGCGTCATAAGATGATGCACCCCTAACAATTATTATATCCCTCCCCTATAATTATTAAGGACTCTAATCTATAAATTTATACTATGGCACAGGTTTTTTACACAGCGAGGAAGACGATAAAAAATCTCACCAACGGTGGTAACGTGTTGCTCGTGGCAACTGCGCTTGCCCTAATAGTCGTGAATTTGCCCTTTCTTCATAATTTCTATAATTCACTTTGGACCCACGAATTGGCTCTTCAGGTAGGACGCTTCAATCTTTTCAGTCATCACGGCCATCCTATGAGCATAATGGCTTTTATCAATGACGCGCTGATGGCTGTGTTCTTCTTTTCGGTGGGACTGGAGATAAAGCGAGAGGTGCTTGTGGGTGAGCTGTCCTCTTTTCGCAAGGCGTTGTTGCCGATTGTGGCTGCAATCGGTGGTATGGTCGTGCCCGTAGGCATATTCTTCCTGATGGGTCACGGCTCCGACTATATCGACGGTGCAGCCATACCGATGGCTACTGACATTGCTTTCTCGCTCGGTGTTCTGGCTATGCTTGGCAACCGTGTGCCAATATCTCTGAAGATATTTCTTACAACGCTTGCCGTAGTAGATGATATTGGGGGTATACTTGTGATAGCTATATTCTATAGCACCCATATAAGCTATGATCTGCTTTTCATAGCCGCACTGCTGCTCGGCATCCTTGTACTTGGAGGGCAGTTGGGTATTCAGAGTAAGGTATTCTACCTCGGCATAGGTGCTTTCATATGGTTCCTCTTCCTCAATGCCGGTATTCACCCGACAATTGCCGGTGTGCTTATCGCGTTCTGCGTACCCGCAAAGCCGGTATATGCCCCAAAGAAGTACATCAAGACTATCAGAAAGAATATAGGTTACTTTGCGAGTGAAGATGACGAGAAGCTTACGTCGCGCACCATTCTCACACACGCCCAGCTCAACTGGCTCAAAGAGATAGAGTCGGCTTCCGATAAGGTTATTTCACCGCTTCAGGATATGGAAGACTCTCTCCACCCGATAGTGAACTATATCATTGTGCCCCTTTTCGCATTTGCCAATGCCGGCATCTTCTTTGGCGATCTGCAACTGAGCGCACTTTTCCACGGGGTTGCTCCGGCAATTATACTTGGACTTGTGGGGGGTAAATTCATAGGGATTTTCCTGTTTTCGTGGATTTGTGTTAAATTAAATTGGGCGCCAATACCTGACGGATGCAATTGGAAGCAGCTTGCCGCCGTTTCTATGTTGGGCGGTATCGGTTTCACGGTTTCGCTCTTTATCGCCAACCTCTCGTTTGGAACGGGTGATCCTTATATGTCGCAATTGCTCAACAACTCCAAGTTGGGTATTCTTGTCGGTTCGTTCCTTGCCGGATTCTTAGGATGGCTTTTCCTTTATCTCACGCTTCCGAAAGAGGCTGCCGAGCCTAATCTTCATGAAGAAGCTGAGTAGGAGCTTTCAGAGGTTAGAAATATTCGGCTTTAGGAATAGAAGTCCTAAGGAGTTGAGTACGGAAATCTTCAAGAAGGAGCGAAAAAGAGTCCTTCAAGAGGTGGTGACTTAGATTGTAAAAGATTAACTATATAATGATTGATTATTTAATTGACCTTGACACAAACGTTTTTCTCTGGCTTAATTCGAGCCATTCCTCGTTTTGGGATGTGGTGATGAAGATGGCGAGTGGTAAGATAATATGGGTAGGAATGTATCTTGCCCTGATATATGCGATATGGAGAGCCTATGGCTGGCGCACTACTTTGGTGATGGTTTTGGCAGCAGGGGCTGCCGTAGCTTTGGCTGACCAGGTATCGGCATCGCTTCTGCGACCGATATTTGAACGTATGCGTCCGGCTAATCCGAATAACCCTATTTCTCCGTTAGTGCATATTGTTGACGGGTATAGGGCAGGGCGGTATGGTTTCCCTTCGAGCCACGCAGCCAATACGTTTGCCGTGGCTACACTGATGTCGATGCTGTTTCGACAACCGCGATTTACTGTCGCAATATTCCTGTGGGCATTGCTCAACTGCTATTCGCGTATATATTTGGGCGTGCATTATCCGGGCGATCTGCTATTTGGTATGACAATCGGTTTAATTATCGGTTGGATCATTTACGGGGTGGCACGTTGGATACTACGGGGTTGGAGGATGAGCCGATTCGGCAGTCAGGATGACCGTCCTATTGAAGCACGTTTAGGGAATGTCAGATTCCGATTCCGACCAGTTGATGTGCCGATTTGGGTTGAGGTATTGACAGTGATAGCGATGTTAGTTTGTGGTCTCTCCATATTCTTCTGAATGACCCTATGCCAATCTTCGCCTCCAGAAGCACTGTAGCTGCACTCTACATAGGAGCGGGGTGTTGGCACACCCTCATCCCTACGAGAGATTTAACTTATTAATTTTTTTGAAGTAGTAATGAAATATGGAAGAAACACCGGTTTTTAACGAACACAATAAGAAAGAATATCCTCCGATGCACACTGCGGAGCATCTTCTCAACGGGGAAATGGCACGCCGCTATGGCCATGGCCGTGCTTTCAGTTCACACATAGAGCGCAAGAAATCGAAGCTTGACTATCATTTGCCTCAGGCGTTGACTCCGGAAGAGATAAAGAGCCTTGAGGATTATATCAACTCGGTGGTGGCTGCCGACGTTGAAGTGAGCGTAGAGTACATAACACAGGAGGAAGCAGCCTCACGGTTCGATATGGGTCGACTACCGGAGGATGCCTCGGAAACGGTGCGAGTGGTCAAGGTCGGGGATTATGATGAATGTCTCTGCATTGGCGATCATGTGAAGCGCACCTCAGAAATCGGACAGTTCCGTATCACGAGCACCCGCTACGAAGACGGTGTTCAGCGCATCGTCTTCAAACTCAGCTAAAAACACCTCAAAGCTCCTTTTATTCGTGTTTTATTAGAAGTGATAATTTGCACAGTTTAAATCATAACGTTACCTCCGCAAATAAATATCCTTTTATGAAAATTCCGATTTATAGAAGTATAAAAGCAATTCAAAAGCAATATAACACAGGAGAACAACCTGTATTAGTAATGTGCTCAGATTTACATGAATATGTATGTAAATACAAACGGTCATCGGGAAGTGCCTATAAACTCGTCTGTGAATTAACGGGAGCTTTTTTAGCAAATGCTTGGAATCTAAACATCCCTAAAATTGCATTGATTGAGATCCATTATGATCATTGGATGTCAACACGTTCCATTAGTCTATCTGCTCCAGCGTTTGGTAGTAAGATTATAAATTCCGTCATAGATGTTAATACTGCGTTTAATAAGGAGATACGAATATCATCTGAGTTAAAGGAACAAATTTTAGAGATAGCATTATTTGATTTATGGGTGGCAAATGAGGATAGAAATTGGAATAATGCAAACCTGCTTTATGATATGCTCACGGACTCACTTGTTGTGATAGATCATGGTTGTATATTTAATACGGCTACTTTTGATTACAAATTAAGTTTACTTACTCAAAATGAAACTATCTTATGTTCCGATTTAGCTCGTACAATTTTAAAACACATTAAGCCGGATGAGAAGGACAACATTTTAGAAAAAATAAAAGAAAGGTTTGTTTCTATCCAAGAAAAGGAATTGAAGCTCATTCCAGAGATAATGGAAAATATTCCTTCTAATTGGAATGTGAATCCAGAGGTGGTAAGTTCAAAGATTACCGAACTTTTCGATAGAAAATGGATGGAAGAGTGTTGGGATACATTTGTAGAATACTTTAATGAAAATTGGAATGGATAAGCTACAGTATAGTATAATTTATGCAGTTATCAGACAGGAAATATCAGAACAATTAAGCGTGGGTATGATAATTATTGATGGCTCCAAGGTCGATATTCGGTATTCTGAGGATAAGCTGAAGGCTCTAAAATATCTCTATCCTCAAGTTAAATATGACTTTATATCGAAAACTATGCGCTCGTTGCCGCAGAATAATTCTTTCATTGGAAAAAAAGATATAGATTACCTTGCCCGATATTGTAATAATTTAATAGCGGTCTCTCCTCTACAGACAATTGATTTGGAGCCAAACGAGCAGAATAAGGATTGGCTTTTCAGAAACTATGTTCATTCAAATCCAAAAAATTAAAGAATTTCGGACTAAGCTGAC
>CAMWTL010000129.1 GCA_947177145.1 uncultured Porphyromonadaceae bacterium | reverse complement strand
GAGTGTGCATCCACGAGGGTATACTTGATAAGGATACGGTTCTCATGGGAGATGAATACCTTCTCCTTTGTGAGGATTACTCCTCCCACGCGGTAGGTGACAGTCGGCACAGACTCACATTCGAACTGACGAATGTATTTATGGCCGTTAGGACTGAACACCCCTTCGCCATACTGGTGGAGACCCAGGTTGAAGGGTGCGCCGTGCTGGATTACAGTCTCGTCGAGCGATGAAAGAAGCACATGGGCTTTGTCGTCCATCTCCGGGATGGGAATCACAAGCAGACCGTGCTGCTTGCGGGTGTTGCACCCTACTATTGTGGTGCAATGATACGCCCCTGACTTGTTGGTGCGGAGCATTTCTTTCGGAAGGCTCTGCTCCAGATTAATCATCAGGTTCTTGTCAAATTTCAGATAACTCATATGATAATATCCGGGTTTATTTGGTAAATTTTCAAGTTGTGGTTACGTCAGAATACCTTTGTGGTTACTTAAAGATATGTTTTATTCCACAAAGATACGGCATAAGAATATAATCTGCAAACCTTTTTTAATAAAAAAGCAATAAAATGCCTAATTTTTTAAAAAGATGTTATTTAACACATTTATAGAATATTAAAATTGTTGCATAGCGTATAACAAATGTTTCACATAGCAACATTTTGTGCAATATCAGTCGTTGGCGCCTTCCGGCACTTCGTCGTCGGAGCGATTCAGGAAGCTTGTCTGTGTGGCGTTAAGCGCTCTTTCCTTATCGTCGTCTAATGGCAACACTATATCTGCCACCATCTGGTTGCGCAGGCAGTCGTAGGTTTGGTTAAGCCATTTGTCGATGTTGTCGAGAATGGTGCGGTAGACCACCGAGAAGCGTGGGATGAAATTGGAGTCGCCAACGGAGTCGAGTCGCTGGAGAAGTTCTCCTACAGAGAGGTTGCCTGTCTCCATAGCAGGTGACACGCCCACCTTTTCATCCGGAAGCATTACGAAATTGATGATTTTCGCCTTATAAAGCTGCTCACATATTTGGTTGACCACTCTGATTGGAATGTCATAATAGAAGCTGAGTTGGCTTCGGGTGAGTGGTGTCTTGTTGGCGCGGAAGCGTCCTACAATTGCTGCCGTGAGTATGATGGTGACTTTTCGCTCATAATTTTCCGACATCTTTGTGAGGTCGCCAATGAAATTAAATGCAAATACATTTTGGAGCGAATAGGTGAGCACACAGCCGAAAAGGAGAATGAGCCATGATAGCTGGAGCCATATAAGAAGCAAGGGGAGGAATGCAAACGATCCGTAGATGGCATTATATTTCGATACGTAAATCTGTCCGTTGACAAACAGCAGCTGGAGAATCTGAAACACGATAGCACATACCACCCCTGCGATGGCGGCATATTTGAAATTGACCTTGGTGTTTGGGATCAGACAGAACGACAGTGAGAATGCCAGCCACGTCAGCACTAAAGGTGAGGCTTCAAGGGCGATATTGACAAAGGGTGTGAGGAATGAGAAATGCATATTGTTCTGGATGGTGGCAGACATGAATATCGACACACCGGAGGAGCATATCATCAGCACCGGCACCATAAGACAGATGGCGATATAATCGGTCACCTTCTGATACATCGAGCGGTCATGCTTCACAGCCCAGATTGTGTTGAACGCGGTCTCTATATAGGAAAGGAGTGAGATGAGAGTCCAGAGTAGGAAAACGATACCTACGCCCACAAACATTCCCGATGATGCTTCCTTAAGATAGGAGTTGACGAATTTCAGTGAAAAAGCTATCATCTGCTTCTGAGCGGGGAAATTGTCGTAGAGCTGCTGCTCCAGCAGATCTTGAAGTCCGAAACCGCGTCCTATGGCGAGCAGCAGGGCGAAGGCGGGCACTATTGCAAGCACCGTAGAGTAAGTAAGCGACATAGAGCGCGACTGGAGGTCGCGGTCGAGGAAGGAGCGGATTGAAAGGTTAGCCACCTTCAGCCAGCGCACCTTGTTGGAGTCGTTTGTCTCTTTCCATATGCCTGTCCAGAAATAATTGGCAAAATCGCTTGCTTTTGTAAACATCCGGCTGAAAAACGATGGTTTGTCAGGTTTGGCTTGTTTCTTATCTTTTTCTGAAGGAGAGGTTGGGGTGTTGTCTGATTTCTGCATATATAAGGATTAAGTTAGAATAACGTGGAATTAATTATATAAAGCGTTAAAGGGGCGATATTGTTCAAGGTAGCCGGACATTCCGCAAAACTATATTTACAAGACTATATTTAAAGGAGGAGGTCCGCACCTGTCAGTCACGACAGTTGCAGACCTCCGAAAAACAGATATGATATAAGCCGGGTTATGTGCCGACGGGTCTTACCCCGTGCGGTGTCTGTCATTTATCTGCGCCTCACAGTTGCCTGCGGGCTTAAGCAGCCTACCCCCCGGCAATGGACGAGCAGCCCTTGACTGCCGGTATATTTGGCCTTGCAACACATGGGATGTGCGGCCTCGTGTGTCGCCACAGGAGCCGGTGGGCTCTTACCCCACCTTTTCACCCTTACCGAGAAGGGGCGAAACCCCGTCCCGGCGGTTGTTTTCTGTCACTTATCCTCGACGTCGCCGCCGACTTCCCGTTAGGAAGCATGTCGCTCTATGTTGCCCGGACTTTCCTCAAAACGCCTCTGCGTTCAGCGACAGACCTCATTTCTGTTTATAATGCTCTTAATTGTCAGAACTATGAAACCACTTTTTATTTCTTTTTATTAAGAGCAAAATCAATGATTATGTCAGCGATGTTTTTTTCTGACAGGAGAGAGGAGTCGAGCGTAAGATGATAATTGTCCGCTCTGCCCCAATTGCCACCCGTGAAATAATTATAGTAGTTCTCACGGTTGCGGTCGTTTTTTGCTGCCAGTGTTATAGCATCCTCGCAGCACATGCAGTCGCCTCTGCGCACAATCTTCTCAGCTCTCCATTTTTCGGGGGCGTGGAGAAACACGCTTAATAGTCCCGGATGGTCGCGAAGCACATAGTCGGCAGTGCGTCCCACCACCACACACGGTCCTTTGGCAGCAATTTCTTTGATCACCTTGCTCTGCTGCTCATACAGACGCTCCCCGCTGATAGACGTGGCATGGAAATTATCGGCAATGCCATACATGCTTTGGAGAAGTGTATGGAGTGTGGAGGGACGGCGTTCATCAGCAGCCGCGAATATCTCGGGAGAAAACCCCAGGCTCTTTGCAGCGTGGGAGAGGAGCTCCTTGTCATAATAGGGCACACCGAGTTTTTCGGCAACGAGGCGTCCGATCTTACGTCCTCCGCTGCCGAATTGGCGCCCGATCACGATGACCATATCCGCAGGGACGGAGGGTTTCTCTTTGGTTTCCTTTTTCATCTGGAGAGTAGTTGCAATTAATGAAAAAAACTGTCTGAGCCCTCCGAAAAGGGCAAAAGAGAGTTCAAATCTTGTGCAAAATTAATAAAACACACGCATAAAGAAAAATTCGGCGCGTTAATTTACTCAATTGTGGAAAAAAAATTTTACTTTTGCGTCACGAAAACTTCAAAACAATGAATCAGATACTGAAACAACTTGAAAACGATCCTGACGGCATGATGACCTATGAGTATATCGCCAACAATTTCGAGATATGTGATGAGCTTATGCCGGAATTGGTGGAGAATCTTGTGAGGGTGGATCATACCGGTCAGTTCCTTGCGAGCAGCGCACGCTATCTGGCAGCTGTAGACCGTGACAAGTTTTCTCCCTGGTTGTCGCCGTTAATAGAGGGCGCAATCAGTAAGGATAGAGAGCGGCGTTATATCGGCTCCCTGCTTGAGGCAATATGGGGTGCCGACTATCGTGACCACGCTGAGGAGCTACGCGCCAGCGACGACAATTTCCGAAGGATATATAAGCGGATCTATCCCGGCGAGGCAGCTTCATCTTTACCTCATAATATTTGAAATGAAGAAAATACTAACAGCTGTGGCTGTCCTTCTTGTTGTGGGCGCCGCAGGGCTATATTCACAGTTGGGAGCACAAAGCTCCAATTCGATTACACCTATGGAAGAGATCAAACCGGTGAACGACGGAGATGCGGTAGTAGAACTTAAGACTACCCTCGGCGATATTTATGTGGACCTGTATAACGACACTCCTCTGCATCGAGAAAATTTCCTTAAACTTGTGGGGGAAGGCTTCTACGACGGAGTGCTGTTTCACAGAGTGATAGACAATTTTATGGTCCAGACGGGCGACCCTTCCTCAAAAGAGGCAATTCCGGGTCAGCATCTCGGCGGGGGCGATCCGGGCTATACTATTGAGGCAGAGATTGACTATCCGAGGCATTACCATAAGTATGGTGCATTGGCTGCTGCCCGCACAGGCGATAATGTGAATCCCGAGAAGAGATCGTCAGGTTCGCAATTTTATATCGTCACCGGCAATAAATATTCGGAGCGTCAGCTTGAGGCAATGGATGAGAAGCGGCTTAACCAGGAGATGCAGAGCTATTTCCAGAATCTGGCTATGCAGTATCGCGATTCTATCCAGAAGATGCAGGCTGCGGGCGACCAGGCAGGTCTCGAATCCCTGCGTCAGCAATTGATTCAAGAGACAGAGGCAAACGTGAAGCCCACACCGCTTGACGAGCACATAAAGGCTGACTATGTGGAGAAGGGGGGCACACCCCATCTCGACGGCGCCTACACCGTGTTTGGCGAGGTCATCAAAGGTATGGACGTGGTGGAGAAGATTCAGAAAGCCGAGACCGACTCCTCCGACCGTCCTAAAGAGGATATCCGCATTATCTCTGCCAAGGTGATAGAGAAATGATGCCTTAAACAAACCATAAAATCAGGATAACTTCCCATTGGGAAAAATAATAAGACGGGAAGCCCTCCATAGGGCCGCTCCCGATAATGCATAATACTAAATAATTAACAAATGAACGAGCTTGATAAGATATCGCCGGCTACCGACGATCTTAACCGCGACGAAGTTGTGGCAACCGCCGCAATCGAGACAACCGATGAGGCAGCCCAAGAGGCGATAGCCATTGAAGAGACAGAAGAGACCGCTGAACAGGGGGATGCCTCTGTGAGGAATTACCATTCTATGAGTAGGGAGGAGATGATTGAGACTCTGAAGGAGATTCTCTCCTCGGGAAATCTTGAGGCTCACAAGGAGGTCGCCGCCATCAAGCAAGCATACTATTCTCTGGTGAATCGTGAAGCCACAGCCCGTCTTGAGGCTCATATTGAGGCCGGCAACACACCTGAGACCTTCTCTGCCGAACCCGATCCGTATGAGGGTGAAATCAAGCAGCTGCTTGCAGATTTCCGTGAGAAACGCGCGGCTTATCTGGAGGAGAAAGAGGAGGAGCGTCGCAAGAATCTCGAAGAGAAGACACGTATCATCGGCGAGCTTAAAGCAATTGTCGAGGATATAGATAACATAAATCTCCATTTCCCGAAGTTCCAGGAGCTTCAGGCTGCCTTCAAGGGTGTGGGCGAAGTGCCCCCGGCTTCCGACAACGATCTTTGGAAGAGCTATAATGTCACCGTGGAGCAGTTCTACGACCGTCTTAAGATGAACAAGGAGCTTCGCGACCTTGACTTCAAGAAGAACCTTGAGCTTAAGCAGGCTCTCGTGGAGAAGGCACGTCAGCTCAACGACGTAACCGACGTTGTGGAAGCCTTTAAGCGTCTTCAGGATCTCCACGACCAGTGGAGAGAGATAGGTCCTGTAGCTAAGGAGCTCCGTGATGAGATATGGAACAACTTCAAGGAGGCTTCAACCATCATCAATAAGCGTCATCAGGATTTCTTCCAGAACCGCAAGAATGAGGAGGCTGAGAATGAGACAGCCAAGATTGTGCTCTGCGAGAAAGTTGAGAATATCGACTATGAGCCGCTTAGGACATTTGCCGACTGGGATGCCAAGACCAAGGAGATAATCGAACTTCAGAAGACCTATAAGGAGATAGGCTTTGCACCGCGTAAGAGCAATAGTCAGCTCTTTGCCCGCTTCAGAAAGGCGTGTGATGCTTTCTTCACCGCTAAGGCTGAGTATTTCAAGAAGACTAAGGATGAGTTTAAGGAAAACCTTGCCAAGAAGGAGGCTCTTTGCGAGAAGGCTGAGGCATTGCTTCCACGTGCCGAAGAGAAGAAGGCTTTCGAGGAGCTGCAGGCTCTTCAGCAGGAATGGCGCACTATCGGCGTGGTGAGACGCAAACAGGGTGATGAGGTATGGAAACGCTTCTGCGACGCTGTTGACGCTTTCCAGAGCGTTAGAAGGAAATTCCTCGGTGCACAGCGTTCTGCCGAGAATGAGAATCTTAAGGCAAAACAAGCCATCGTTGAAAAACTTAGAGGTATTTCTGAGGAGAGCAACCGTCGCGACGTGATTGGAGAAATTCGTCAGCTTCAGGATGAATGGCAACAGATCGGACACGTTCCTTTCAAACATAAGGAGAGCATCAATAATGACTATCGCGCCGAATTGAAGCGTCTCTTTAGCGCATTCGACTCTCGTGAGACCCGCACCCGTATGCGTCGCTACGAGGGTGAAGTGAAGAAGATGGAGGGTGATAAGAACAGCATCGGGCGTGAGCGTGACCGTCTTCTCCGTTCAATCGAGAGCAGGGAGAACGAAATCAAGACTATCCAGAATAATCTTGGCTTCTTCACTGTGAAGTCTTCTGCCGGTAACAGCATGGTGAAGGAATTTGAGCGTAAGATCGAGAAGATACGTGAGGAGATTGCTCAGATACGTGAGAAGATAGCTCTTCTTGACGCTCAAGAGAAATAAGGCTGTGGGAGACAGGGAACTAATTTTGATAAACATATCGGGTACGGATCAGGCGGGACTTACTACGGCTCTCACCGAGATCCTTGCCCGACATGGTGCGCAGATACTTGACATCGGTCAGTCTGACATCCATCATAACCTTTCGTTGGGCATCCTCCTCAAGACCGACAGCCGGCGCAGCGGCGACATCCTGAAGGAGCTTCTTTTCAAGACAAGAGAGCTTAAGGTGCAGGTGGATTTCTCGATTGTCCCGGAGGAAGACTACAACAGCTGGGTAGGACGCCAGGGAAAGACCCGGTATATCATCACGATTCTCGGACGTAAGATCACGGCTCGGCAAATATCGGAGACCACACGCATAATAGCGGAGCAGGGTCTTAATATCGACGCCATCACGCGCCTTACGGGTCGTGTGCCCCTGAATGAAGAGGAACTGCCTGCCACCAAAGCTTGTATAGAGTTTTCGGTGAGAGGTACTCCAAAAGATCTCCTTGCTATGCAGGAGTCGTTTATGCAACTTTCCAAAGAGTTGAATTTCGACATCTCTTTGCAGGAAGATACTATTTATAGGCGCTCACGCCGTCTCATATGCTTCGATATGGATTCCACACTTATCCGCACCGAGGTGATTGATGAGCTTGCCGACAAGGCAGGTGTAGGCGCGGAGGTAAGAGCCATTACAGAGTCTGCCATGAGGGGTGAAATCGACTTTGAGGAGAGTTTCAAGCGTAGAGTGGCTTTGCTGAAAGGTCTTGATGTGAGTGTGATGAAGGAGATAGCAGAAAATCTTCCCATCACTGAGGGTCTTGACCGCTTGATGGAGGTGCTGAAACGCTCCGGCTACAAGACTGCTATCCTTTCCGGCGGTTTTACTTATTTCGGCAACTATCTGAAGCAGAAGTATAATTTCGACTATGTTTATGCTAACGAGCTTGAGATAGGACCCGACGGAAAACTTACGGGACGCTATGTGGGTGATATTGTCGACGGACGTAGAAAGAAGGAGTTGCTTCGTCTTTTGGCTCAGGTTGAGAATATCAACATCGCACAGACCATTGCAGTCGGCGACGGTGCCAACGACCTCCCGATGCTTTCCGAGGCAGGATTGGGCATTGCTTTCCACGCTAAGCCAAAAGTGAAGGCAGAGGCAAGCCAAAGTATTTCTACCATAGGCATTGACGGGGTGCTTTATTTCCTCGGCTTCAAAGACTCCTACATCAAAGTGTAAAGCCATCTTAAAGCCAAACTGTAAAAAGGTGAAAAGTACTGCCTGACAGTGTTTAAACCATAA
>CAMWTL010000128.1 GCA_947177145.1 uncultured Porphyromonadaceae bacterium | reverse complement strand
AAAAGCGGAAATTATTTTGTAATTTTGTCCGTATGAAACGGAAAGAAATTTTACAGGGTATTATTTTGACTATGCAGAGGGAGTTGCCTTTCCCTGTGTTGAATCGAGATTTGGAGTTGCCGGTTAACTCTGGTCAGATGATTACAGTGGCTGGTGTGAGACGTTGTGGAAAGTCGTCAATGCTTAAGATTGTGGCGAATCGTTTGATTGCCTCTGGCGTAGAGCCGGAGAAGATCTTATGGGTTAACTTTGATGATGAACGCCTCTACGGAATGACTACTGGTGAACTTGATGAGGTGATACAGGCCTATAGAGAAATGTTTCCTGAGATGGATCTCTCCAGAGTATATATGTTTTTCGATGAGATTCAGACTATTGAGAGATGGGAATTGTTTGTGATGCGTCTCTATAAGTCGTATTGTAAGAATATCTACATTACGGGCAGTAATGCAGAGATGCTCTCTTCACAGATTGCCAGTGCCTTACGTGGCTGGCCAATAGAATTCGAGGTGTTTCCTCTGTCGTTTAATGAGTATTTGAGGTTCAAAGGTGTTAAGGCATCGCGTTTTGATGAGCAAGGTCGTGCCCAGCTGGTTACCACGTGTCGGGAGTATCTACATTCAAGTGCTTTTCCCGAAATTGTGTTAATGAATGAGGAGTCGCTCAAGATACGTAAAGTACAGGGATATTTTAATACAATGCTTTTTCGGGACCTTATTGAGCATTACAAGCTATCGAATCCTGATACGGTGAGATATTTCCTTAAACGATTGATGTTGAATATTACGAAGCCAACCTCTATAAATACAATCTTTAATGACCTTAAATCACAGGGACGAAGAGTTGATAAGAATCGATTGTATGAGTTGGCGGATATGGCGTGTGAGATATTTATGTTCTATAGAGTAAACCGTTGGTCGGCTTCTCTGATAAAGGAGACTACACGGCAACCGAAATACTATTTTACAGATAATGGTATGCGTAACGCTCTTATATTACCTCAGAGTAATGATGACGGTAAATTGCTTGAAAATGCTGTGTTTCTCCATTTGCGGCGCCATTGTGACCCTATGCGGAAGATAAGTTATTTTTCGGAAGGATATGAGTGTGACTTTGTTGTGCAGCGAGAGGAACAGATAGAGGTGTTAATACAGGTATGTTGGACACTTTGCGATACCGAAACACGAAATCGGGAATTTAGAGGCTTGGCTACAGTATCTAAAGTAACGGGATGTCGAAAGTGTATTGTGGTGACCTTTGATGAAGAGGAGGAGTTGGAATATGATGGTTTAACGGTAAAAGTTGTACCTGTCTGGAAGTGGCTTTTGGAAAATCCTCTAAATTAGGATTTGAAGGTTGCGATTAGCCTGTCGGGGGTGGGTGGTTTGATTTCAGGTGGAAAGGTTGGTTTTTTGGGGGTGGAGGAGAGGAGGAGGGGCTTAAAATGTGATAAAAATGAAAAATTATGGTGTAAAAGATTGACAAGTGGGGGGTAAATGTATTATCTTTGCGCGAAATTAGGATCCCATCCGTGTCCTCGGGTAAAATGTAGAATGCGGAGATTAACGTTAATAATCCTCGAGTAGGATATGAAGAATAATAAAGAGGTAAAAATCTCATATTGGGCAGCTCATCTCACTACGATTGTGAGCGTGACCCTTGTGCTTATAATCATAGGTATCATAGCTCTTATAAGTATTACGGCTACTTCCGAGACACGCCGGCTTCGCGAGAAGCTGGAGGTGAGTGTGGTTATGGCTGATACAATCAGTGACGGTCTTACCAAAGCTATTTCAGAGCGTATCGCTGTTCAGCCCTATGCCTTGGGTGTAAAGGTAATCACCAAGGAGGAGGCTCTTAAGAATTGGAAGAACGATACCGGTGAAGATCTTGAAGCTCTGTTTGGTGTGAATCCGCTGTCTCCTGAGATTACTTTCAGTGTGAAGTCGGATTATGCTACAGAAGCTGAACTGAAGAAGATTGAGGAATATGTGGCAGCTATTCCGGGTGTGGAGGGAGTTGCTTTACCTGACTCGGCTATGGTGGAAAGTATGAACCGTAATATCGAAAAGTTCGCGTTGATTCTCGGAGTCGTAGCTTTGGTAATGGTCATCATATCTTTTGTGCTTATCAATAACACCGTGCATTTGGCTATATATGCGCGGCGCTTCACTATACATACTATGCAACTTGTGGGTGCGACGAATGGATTCATACGCAGGCCTTTCGTCAATAACAATATGCTTTCCGGACTTATTGCAGGTATATTGGCTGCCGGTCTGATTGCAATTTCTCTTGCCGCCGCTCCAAATGCCGGTTTCACTGAGGTGAGTAAGCACATAACTTGGGAGATGTTTGCCATAGTGGGGAGCTCGCTTATTGTTGCCGGTGTGCTTCTGTGCGGGGTAGCGGCGTGGTTTGCTACATCACGCTATCTGCATCAGGATTATGATGAACTATTCAAATAAATTTGAAGATATATAAAGATAGAAAATGGCTTTAAACTTCGACTTAAATAAACCCGAAGAGAGAAATAAAGAGGGCTTGGATCCTATAAAGGATAAGGACCGTCCCTTTTCCAAAATTAATTATTATATGATGGGAGGCTGTGTGGCTCTTATCGTGTTGGGCTTCCTGCTGATGAGCGGTGGGGGCAGCACGGTTGAAAACGGTTTCAATCCTGAGATTTTCAGCACCCGACGTATAGTGGTGGGACCCATGTTGGCATTCTTCGGCTTCCTGCTTATGGCTTTCGCCATAGTCTATACTCCCTCTTCACGACGTAAGGAAATAAAGAATACCGTCAACAATAACGAATAACTATTAGTAAGTAACTACGACTGACAGACAATATGGAATGGTTAGACGCTCTCATACTCGGTATAGTGCAGGGCCTTGCCGAGTATCTGCCCATTAGTTCAAGCGGCCATCTTGAGATTTTCCGCGAAATCCTTGGTATCGATCTCCCCTCAGACAAGGTTTTGCAATTCGATCTTATCCTCCACGCCGCTACGGTGCTTTCCACAATTGTAGTATTGTGGCCGATGTTCTCGAAGCTTTGCCAAAGCTTTTTCGGATTCAAGCGCGACAATGATTTCTACTATGTATGTAAGATTCTTATCTCCTGTATTCCTATCGGTATAGTGGGGGTGTTTTTTAAGGAGACGGTTGAGGATTTTTTCGGTAATGGTCTTACCATAGTGGGTATTTGCTTGATTATCACGGCTATGCTTCTTGGCTTTGCCCATTGGACAGGCAAGAAGGCGGATGGCGATATGGTAAGTGCGAATAAGGGTCGTGACATTACGTGGCTTGATGCTTTTATCATTGGGTGTTCACAAGCTATAGCAGTCCTTCCCGGTTTGAGCCGTTCAGGTACGACTATCGCTACCGGTATAATTATCGGCGACAAGCGTGATAAGGTAGCGTCCTTCTCATTCCTTATGGTGATAATCCCCATTCTCGGCGAGGCATTGCTTGACCTGAAAGATATTCTTTCCACTCCCGCCGACCAGGGCGACACCGCAGTGGGAGCCGGGGCATTGATAATCGGTTTCCTTGCCTCCTTCGTAGTGGGTTGCTGTGCTTGTAAGTGGATGCTCAATCTTGTGAAGAAGGGTAAACTCATATGGTTTGCCGTATATTGTGTAATCATGGGTATTGTCTGCCTTCTTTGGCATTGATTACTCTGACTTTAAGCAATAGAAATGGATTTTATAAGTGGAGAAATCATTGGTATAGATAAGCCTTTGGGCTGGACTTCCTTTGACGCGGTGAAACGTCTTAGAGGAGCCATACAGCGCAGGCTGCACGTGAAGAAGTTTAAGGTGGGTCACGCCGGCACTCTCGACCCTCTTGCTACAGGAGTGCTGATTATCTGCACGGGCAGGGCAACCCGCAGGATTGAGGAGCTTCAGAACGGTGACAAGGAATATGTGGCTACTATCCGATTAGGTGCCACTACTCCGAGTTTTGACCTTGAAACAAAGATTGATAAGGAATATTCTTGGGCACATGTGACCCGGAAGATGGTAGAGGAAGTTCTTCCACGTTTTACAGGAAAGATTATGCAGGTGCCACCGGTGTTCTCAGCAGTAAAAGTGGACGGGAAAAGAGCCTATAACCTTGCCCGTAAGGGTAAGGAAGTGGAGCTTAAGGCAAAGCCTCTTGAAATAAAGGAGATGGAATTGCTCTCGTGTGATTTCCCTGAGGTTACGCTCAGAATCGTATGTAGCAAGGGCACTTACATTCGGGCTATAGCACGCGACCTTGGCGAAGCTTTGGGCAGTGGCGCACACCTTATCGGATTGAGGCGCACAAGGGTCGGTATGATTCCGGTCAGCTCATGTATGAGTATGGAGGAGGCGTTGGAGCGTATATCGACCGCTGAACTCACCTTCCCTGAGGATTACAGGCTTCCTGCTGAAAATTGAGTGATAGAAGAGGTAAAAAATATATACAATCATAAATCAGTAATGAAACTCTCACAGTTTAAATTCAAGCTACCTGAGAATCTTATCGCACAGTATCCTTCGGAGAACCGCGACGAATGCCGCCTTATGGTGGTCAACACCAAGACGAAAGAGATTACGCATCATATTTTCAAGGAGATATTGAATTTCTTTGATGATGGCGACGTGATGATATTCAACGATACTAAGGTGTTTCCGGCTCGTCTTTATGGGAATAAGGAGAAGACCGGCGCACGCATAGAGGTGTTTCTTCTGAGAGAGCTGAATGAGGAAAATAAGTTCTGGGATGTGCTCGTAGAGCCTGCACGTAAGATACGTATCGGCAATAAGCTTTATTTCGGCGATGATGATTCATTGGTGGCTGAGGTAATCGACAATACCACTTCTCGCGGACGTACTCTACGTTTCCTTTATGACGGCCCGCACGATGAGTTTAAGGCTCTTCTTTACTCCATGGGAGAGACCCCTCTTCCCGAGTATATTACCCGTAAGGTAGAAGATAGCGATGCGGAGCGTTATCAATGTATATTTGCCAAGAACGAGGGAGCAGTAATGGCTCCGGCTGCCGGTCTGCATTTCAGCAGGGAGCTTCTTAAGCGTCTTGAGATAAAGGGAGTGGAGAGAGGATTCCTTACATTGCACAGCGGACGCGGCAATTTCAAGGATATAGACGTAGAAGACCTCACAAAACATCGTATGGACAGCGAGGAGATGTTTGTGGATGAGGAGCTCGTAGAGATTGTAAACAAGGCAAAAGATGATAATAAGAATGTGTGCGCCGTTGGCACTTCCGTATTGCGTGCCCTTGCCACTGCCGTATGTATGAACGGTCACCTAATGACCTTTGAGGGCTGGACCAATAAATTCATCTTCCCTCCCTACGATTTCACAGTGTGCAATTCACTTGTGTCGAATTTCCATCTTCCACTGAGCACGATGCTGATGATGGTGTCAGCCTTCGGCGGCTACGACCTGGTTATGAAAGCCTATGACGTAGCCGTGAAGGACAAATATCAGTTTGGGGCATACGGCGATGCAATGCTCATTCTGCGATAGCAGGCTTGCTATTCAGTGCAGGACGATCAGCATCAATCAGATCTAACAGCTCCTGGATAGCATTCTCGCTGGGAATATTCTTCTTCACCAGCGTCTTACCTTTGTACAGACTTACTTTACCGGGACCGGCGCCGACATAACCATAGTCGGCGTCTGCCATTTCACCCGGTCCGTTGACAATGCAGCCCATCACACCTATCTTGAGTCCTTTAAGTTGTGTGGTGGCTGCTTTTACTTTGTGTAGTGTGGTCTGGAGATCGAAGAGGGTACGCCCACATCCGGGACATGCTATATATTCTGTCTTGCTGATGCGTAGACGGGCTGCCTGAAGCAGACCAAGGACAAGGGAGTTAAGCTCTTCACGACTGAAAGCGGGAGCTTCTATCCATAAGCCTGAACCGTAGCCTCCCAATAGCAGAGGTCCATAGTCGGATCCTGCCTTTACTTGAAGGTCTTCAAGGTCGGTGTCGTCGTAGGTCATATGAATAAACACGGGATTCTTTCCCCCCATATTTACAAATCGGTCAATCCACGATGCTATCTCGCCGGGACGGTTGGCGTTGGATGATGAAATGACCACGGGAAGAGAATCGCCGAACAACTGTGGCTCAGTGGCAGCATCAACCTTATGCCATATGTCGGGCACTGCTACAATGTCGAGACCGATAACAAGGGGGTTGGTTTCCTGCTCGAATCCGGGTACTTTCTCCGCTACATTACGAGTGGCTTCAGGAATCTTTTCAGGTTCATTTACCGGAGCGTGCCCTTCACGACTACTGATATATTCACGTAGTTTTATGGCTACCGGAATCTCTTTCTCAGGGTCTTCAGTGAGTGATACACGTATGGTGTCACCGATACCGTGTGACAACACTGTGCCGATGCCCACTGCGCTTTTGATGCGTCCATCTTCACCGTCTCCTGCCTCCGTCACTCCGAGATGTAGGGGAAATGCCATACCTTCCTCTGCCATCTTACGGTCGAGCAGAAGCATTGTCTCCACCATTATCACCACGTTGGATGCCTTTATGGAGATTACAATATCGTTGAAACCCTCTTCGCGGCAGATGCGCAGGAATTCCATCACCGATTCTACCATTCCTGCCGGCGTGTCGCCGTAACGACTCATTATACGGTCGGAAAGCGATCCGTGGTTCACACCGAGCCTTACAGCTGTGTTATGCTCTTTACAGACATTTAGAAACGGCACAAGCGTTGCGCGTATCTTCGCTATTTCAGCCTGATATTCCTCGTCGGTAAATTCGAGTTTTTTGAATGTACGGGCGGCATCTACGAAGTTGCCCGGATTAATGCGTACCTTTTCACAGGTCTCGGCAGCTTTAAAAGCGGCATTGGGATTGAAATGCACATCAGCCACGAGTGGCACATCACATCCGGCAGCGTCGAGACCGGCACGTATATTTGCCATATTCTCGGCTTCACGTACTCCCTGGGTAGTTAGACGCACGAGCTCACCGCCAGCCTCGGCTATACGTAATACCTGAGCCACGCTACCTTCTGTGTCGAGCGTGGATGTGTTGTTCATTGACTGTACCCTTATAGGATTGTCACCTCCTAACTTTACTTTCCCCACGGTCGTGACGGAACTGGGGCGTCGTTTATAATTATAGAATGACACGGAATTGATGTTTAGATTAATTATAAGTATTTTGAAGCTAACAAATCCCCACGAAAGCAGCTGAATGCTTATGCGGGGGAGTAAGTTCACATATAAATCAGCGAATCATTGTGAGGAAGAAGACACTGCAAAATCCTACGGTGTATCCGGCAAGCACCTGCCATACGGTGTGACGACCGAGCCATACTCGAGCCGAACCTAACAAGCCGGTAAGGAGAAGCGTGAGGATAAGCCAGAAGAAGAGTTCAGGTTCGGCTGAGCCATCTTTTTCTATGCGTATCAGCAGAGCCACGACTCCGGCTATTCCGGCGGCGTGGGCAGATATTTTCCACCAGAAGTTAACGACAGTGCAAATAACAGTGGCTAAGGCACCTCCGGCGAAGAAAAGCGAGAGCCATAGCGGTGCGCCTTTCGCAGCCATAAACCAAGCTGTCACCCCGAAGCATACGATAGTGATGATATAGGGTACGAGGCGTTCTTGCCGACCGTTTAATCCGACATCCTCTATCATTCCGATTTTCTTCAGAAGCAAGATAAGCACCATCGGCACAAAGACACATATGCCGGCTACGATGAGGGTAAATGCTATACGCATACCCATAGGGGCAACATCGAGGATAGAGAGACCGAAGGCAAGCATCAGTCCGTAGACAGGCATCAGGAGCGGCACAAGCACCCACGACAATAGGTTGGACACCCCGTCGGTTATTTTCTCTCCTAACGACTTGTCATCATCCTTATCTTTTGATGAATGGGTGTTAGGAGAATTATCCGGTGTTTTTTCCGGCTTGGATTCGGGTTGCGGTTCCGGAGCAGGGTCATGTTGGTCGCCAAAAAGTCCACCTTTCCGGTTATTGAGACTGTAAGCACCGTCTCTGCCGTCGGGAGAGGGGACTTCGGGATAATATGAAGATGTGTCGATAGACATAACTTTGGTTTGGGGTTTATGGTTTA
>CAMWTL010000127.1 GCA_947177145.1 uncultured Porphyromonadaceae bacterium | reverse complement strand
GTTCGTTACCCGTAGGGAGTTTGTCGTAAGGTGAGTGGCATCCTTCACCCGTATATTGAAACTATAAAGCCATACAGTAAATCCCTATAGATACTCCTACACCAAAAAATATTTCAAGTAGCCGGAAGAGTACCTATGGTAAACCCGACTGATCCTCGGCTTTACCACGAAAGGTGGATCGGCCGTATGTGCACATAGTAACCCCGACAGGGTATTCACGACGGACTGTAAACCCGATAAATGTTCCAAATTCTTTTATTATCGTTCATCCTCACCCAATAATCTCCAAAAAGATTAATTCTGGGTTAAGCGAGTCAAACAAATTTGTCTCCGGGTGAAAACTCCTTCTCTCCTCTCCGCAGAAATCTCACCGCAAATCTAAACTATAAAAAATCATCCCCATAATGAACCATCCATCCTATACCAATGTTATAATACCAGAAAATCGTTTAATTTATAAGCTAAATTTTATAGGGATTCAGCGATTTTCAATTCATAATGTTAGGTTAGTTTGAAAAGTATTATAAATATCATTGCCAAGCGGTCGATGCGAATCGGTCGCTTGTTATATTTATCCCTCTTTTCTTTCTAATTTCTACAATTTTCAAAAAAAATTATATTTCTGTAAACCTATTACCCGATACAAGCGTTTAATAGACATCAAGAGAGACTTAGAAGCGATTCCGCAATAAGCTCCATTATTGTTTCACTTTTTTAATTATTACAACTATGAAAACATTAAACGACACAAAGGTAGCAGGCAGTTCACAGCCGAAAAACAACGATTATCTTAATGAGAATTTAACTGCTACGCAAGATGCTGTAATGTTTGACAACGGACCTGAATCACCTGATGAACGAATGTCTAATGAAGCCGTAAAAGGTGGTGCTTGGTTACTCGGAATCCTCGGAGTTTTCGCCGTTTGCCTACTCATTGCTTGGGTTATTGACATGAACCACTCACCGTTCTCATCACTCGCATCTCGAAGCGTTACAAAACATACGGAAATCCAACACTCACCAGCCGCTAATCCCCAGACAGCTACACAGCTTATGGCAATTGTAGTTCCGGTATCCGCTCCCAACACACAGGCAGCTGCCCCCACAGCAAAGGCTGTCAAACTGGTGAAGACCACTCCTGCTACAATGACAAAGGCTGACCAAGACCGTATTGAACGCGAAGCGCTCGAAGTAATCCACGGTGACTTTGGCAACAACCCCACAAGACAAGCTAAATTAGGTGCCGACTACGCAGCTGTACAGGCAAGGGTAAACCAGCTTCTCCACATCTAATTCAGACAAAAGCCAATAAAAAAGATAAATTATAAATTATAAATCATAAAATTCCGCTCCGGTTGAAAGTTTTGTTATTCAATCGGAGCGTAATTTTTAGTTTGTCGAAAGGTGCTACAAAGCCTTCTTCATAGCCCCTACACTAATCACCCCTTGCAAAACCGTCGCGTCATCAAACACCATATACGGCACAAACTCAAAATCCGCTTTCTCTTCAAGCTCTTTCGCCTCTGCCTTAACCTGATCACCATACATCTCGCTCTCAAGCACAGCCTCAACCGAATTCCTGTCAAGCCCACACATCTCCGCAATCGCCAACAGCACACCACGGTCAGACAATCTCAGATTCTCAACAAAATTAGCGTGAAAAAGCTTAAAATTCAACTTCTCCACTATCTCTGAAGTAGCTGAATCTTGAGCATACTTCATCAGACGATGTGCATCAAACGTATTACAAACCTGTGCATCCGCAAGATTATACTCCAAGCCGACACGGGCAGCCATCTTGGTAATACGCTCCATCTGCTTCTTAGCCTCCTCCTCAGTCTGATCGTGACCAGCCATAAAATGCTGCGTCATAGACTCCACCGGAATAACCGGTGCCGACGGGTCAAGCTGATAAGCCATAAAACGAATTTTCACATCCTCTTTCTTTCCCGACTCACTAATAACTTTCTCCAACTGGGTCTCCCCAATGTAACAAAACGGGCACGCGAAATCGCCCCAAATCTTTATTTCCATATTCTTTCAATTAAATACATTTAAAATAAATCTAAAGCCATAACGTCAAAATCCCCTCATAAGTTTCGCCACCCAAAGCCCCACAACAAAAGCCGGACAGAAAAACGAATTTCTCTGCCCGGCTCCAATCATAACATCAAAAAATCATCTAATTTTATTTAAGTTTGTCGCAAGATGAAACCCTCCCCTAAAAAGCTTATCTCCGGATGTAGCAACTTTATCCGAGTAAAAAAGAATCTGCTTTCAGCTAAAAAATCACAAATTAATATTCAACTGAATCGGAGGAATAAGCGTCCAAGGCGCCGACGGCTGCCAATTCACTGAAATTAAAGTCGGTGCCCCATAACGCTCCGCATAGGGATATACATATCGGGTATACCATCTCCCACCTCTACGATACCTCACCAAAAAAGTTTCCGGGTCTACCTGCCATACAGCTACATCTTGACATCCTCTCGTAGCGTAATTCACCATATGGGGCAGACGTGGAGGCGGTGGTGGAGGCATTGCCGGACCGGGATGAAAAGCTGCTCCGGTTCCCGGACGCATTACAGGCATATGTGGCGGAGGGGGCACAGGCGCACCGTGGTGATGATGCCCTTTATGGCTGTTTCCGTGGTTACCCGGATGGCTGTTATGACCCGGCTTACCGTAATGCTTATCGTTATGATGCTTCTTATCATTAACGAAGTGATACTTATTTCCCCCGTTATGGTTCTTGTTGCCGGAATTCCCTCGGTTGTTGTTCCCTCTGTTACCGGGACGATGGTTATTACCTTGCTCCTGACGAGCCTTGCCACCATTATTATTACGATCCGCCATAGCCTGTCCGCTCCCTACTAACAGGAACACGGAAAGAAGTAGATATGTAAATTTACGCCTCATAACTAAATGTTATTAAAAGTTAATACCACTCCATCAAATTTTAGTCAATATACCAACCAAACTACAAATATGATGGGTTTTTCCTTTCACTTCGGTTATCTTGACAAACCTAAGCAATCGGTTTTATCTATAAGACCATCCGATTAAAGATAGTTTAATCCCGATAGTCCAAAAAGTTTTTTCTATACGCAAAAAAGTAATCTTGACCATCAAAAATGAATTTTAGAACAATATCACACCTTCTCTCCGCCTCTTTACTTGTGCCTTTCCAATTTATTTACTACCTTTACACTGAAATTATGAATGAAATATTAATCTCCTACCGAAGCGGCGATTTAATCTCCCTACCGAAGCGGCGATTTCCCGGATTCTCCTCTCTTCCGAAGATGAAGCTATCCAATAACTTTCACCTCTAAAAGTCAATTAAGCAACCTGAACTACAAACTAAATCTATGAAAAAAGTGATTATCATTGGCTGTCCCGGTGCAGGGAAAAGCACATTCGCCCGAAAACTGGCTGCAAAGACCGGTCTACCCCTCCACTATCTTGATATGATTTACCATCTTCCTGACCGTACTGTCTTACATGCCCCTCAATTCGACAAAAAGCTTCAGGAACTTATGGCTGCCGACGAATGGATTCTTGACGGCAACTATCAGCGCACAATGCCCGCTCGTATGAAAGAGGCTGATACTGTTTTCTTCTTTGACCTTCCTGTGGAGGTGTGCCTTGAAGGTGCCATAAGCCGACTCGGACACGAAAGAATTGATATGCCCTGGCACGATGATGAACTTGCCGAAGACTTCCGTCTTTGGATTACCAATTTCCCAAATTTCCAATTACCCCTCATCAACCGTCTCCTCAGCGAATTCACCGGCACCGTCTACCGCTTCACCGACCGTGCTCAAGCCGACGCATTCATTGCCGACCTCCCGGAATCATCCGAATAGGGGTTAAAGCCCTTCTAAATTTTGTTAAAATATCCAAAAATGCTTCTTCATAATCCCCTTTTCACATCCCGATTTTACCAATTTACACCCCATTTCACTACCTCTACATTCCGAAATACCGATTCTGCCAAATTGATTTAACATATTTAAACCATCCTACTCCAAAGAGGTCACAATTTCGTGACAATAACAACAACCCCATTATAACCCTACTTCATTGCTCTTATTATGAAGATCAAACGTCTACTCCCTATCATCTCATGCGTTGCGTTGACAGCCGTCACCGCCCACGCTGCAGTAGTGAAGGGTATTATTAAAGATGCCGACGGTGTGCCACTTCCCGGTGCCTCCATTCAGCTTGTCTCCCTGCCTGACTCAATACGGGTAGGCTACCAGATGACAGGCGTAAACGGCGACTTTAACTTCAAAGACCTCAAACCCGGAAATTATCGCTTCCTTGCCGAAATGACCGGTATGGAAAACATAGATAAGGATATTACTATCAAAGACCCTGACCAGACTCTCGACTTCGGCGATCTCGCTCTCACCGAAAGCGCCGTCACTCTGAAGGAAGCTGTCGTGACAGGTGTACGTGCCGCTGTTGTGGCTAAACAAGATACAATCGAATTTAATGCCGAGTCCTACCACACCGCTCCCAACGCCACCGTAAACGACCTCCTCAAAAAGCTGCCCGGCGTCGAGGTAGGCTCTGACGGCAGCATCACCTCCAACGGCAAGACTATAAAAAAGATACTTGTCGATGGCAAGGAATTCTTCGGTGAAGACACTCAAACGGCTACGAATAATCTCCAGTCAAATATGGTCAACAAAATTCAGGTGGTTGACCGTAAGAGCGACCTTGCGCGTCTCACAGGTATCGACGATGGCGAGGAGGAGACCGTAATTAACCTTACCATTAAGAAAGAGATGAATAATGGTTGGTTTGGTAACGCCTCAGCCGGTTATGGCACAGATGAACGTTATCAAGGCAATTTCAATATCAATAGATTTGGCAACGGCAACCAAATTTCTCTCATCGGTGACCTAAATAATATTAATGAAAATCGCGTTTCCGACAGGGGTCGTGGTCGTTTCAACTTCGGTGGAAATGGAGGCATAAATAAGACTCAAGGTCTCGGATTGAATTTCAACGTTGGCAAAGAGGAAATTATCAGGGTCGGCGGCAATGTGGTTTACAGTCATAATGACGGTCTTTCCACAAGACGTACTGCTACCCAGTATCTCTACCCCGACAGGGTTAACTATCAGAATGCTGATTCCCGCAACCGCGACAGGGGGCATAACTTTAGTTCCGATTTCCGTCTTCAATGGAATATCGACGAATACAATGTCATCGACTTTCGCCCTAATTTCAGTCTGAACTTCCGAGACGGACTCTCTAATTCAAATTCTATACTCCGTGATCAAGCCGAAGATGGCCCTAAGATTAACTCAAATCTCAACAAGCAGACCAACAAAGGGCGTAGTGTAGAGGCTGGCGGAGATTTCATTTACAACCACAAGTTTAAGAGTCGACCCGGACGCTCATTCAGTGTGCGTGCATATTATTCATTCTCCGATACACGCCAAAAGTCAACCACTTGGAGCGACATCGAGTATTTCCTTAAGCAGGACGACAGCGAGGAGTTGTACCGATTCCTCGACAACCGCTCCTGGTCAAACACCGTCGAAGGTCGCCTCACTTGGCAAGAACCGCTCGGCGATGTGAAAAGAGGTAATTTCCTTAATTTCTCCTATCGCACAAGGTACCAATGGAACAATGCCGATAAGCTTACATATAATCTCCCCCTCCCGGAAGATACCGAGAACTTTGACCCTCCACAGTTTTCAAGCGTTCCCGCCGGCGCAGAGCTTTCCGACCTCCTCAGCAATAGCTTCCGCAACAAGTTCTTTACACAGGAATTGCAAGTGGGATATAAGAAGGTGACAAGTAAGTATAACCTCGATGCCGGTCTGCTCTTCTCACCCTCAAGTCTGCAAAGCGAAGACCTCATAATGAGTGAGCGCAACGTGCCCCAACGTTGGGTCTGGAACGTCGCTCCTTTTGCCCGTTTCCGCTATCGCTTCGACAAAACCACCTCGCTGCGTCTTAACTACCGTGCCCGTACATCACAGCCATCTGTATCGCAGCTTCAACCGGTAGCCGACGTGTCTAACCCACTGAATATCGTTATTGGTAATCCCGATTTGAAACCGACTTTCACCCAAAGTCTTAACATACATTTTAACGATTACCGCCAGGAGTCACAGCAGTCACTATTCGTGATGCTCAACGGCTCTTACGCATTGAATACTGTTGTGAGACGCACAGTCACTGATCCGCAGACGGGAGGACGCACCACAACCTACAGCAACTGCAACGGTAATTTCAATATGTTCGGTATGGCAATGCTCAACCGACCCTTCCGCAACAGAAGCTGGAGATTCAACGTGCGACTTCGTGGAAATTATTCTACAGCTCCCGGTTATGTTAATGGAGAGTTCAACCGCACAAACAACCTTTCACTCTTCCCGGAGGCTGGCTTGACTTTCTCAAGCGACATTTTCCAGATAACCATTGATCCGCGTTATGGTTACAGTCAAGCTACGAATACCCTTCCCAATCAGAAAGACCGCATCACACATAGCTACGGCTTCCGAGGCGACGCCTCCGTCTATCTCCCATTCGGGCTCCAGCTTAACACAGATATAAACTTCTCCAATACTTCAGGTTATGCGCAGGGCTTCGATTCGAAGCAGTGGCTCTGGAATGCAGAACTCTCCTATTCCGTCCTCTCCGACAAGTCCCTCACCTTATCTGTCAGAGGTTATGACCTTTTAGGACAGAAGAAAAACATAAGCCGCTCAGTAAGCGAGAGCAGCATTGTCGATTCGGAGTTTAACGACCTCACCCGCTACGTGATGTTCAGCGTCTCTTGGAACTTCAGCACCCTCAAGAAAAAGGGTAAGGGTCCCAACGGCGAAGACAATATGTGGATGCCCGGCAACGGTCGTCCCATGGGTCCTCCTCCCGGTGTGGGAGGTGGTCGCCGCCACTTCTAATTAGCAGTAAGCAGAAACAATTACCCCCTACAAGCGTTAAAATAATATCTCTCCTCTCTTAATCTTTTCCACATAAACTACAACTGTATTTCAACTATGAGAAAACTTCCTCTACTTATTGCTCTGCTTCTGACCGTCAGCCTGGCATCCGCATGGGATGTCAGTAAGAAATATACCGGTCCAAAGACCCCAACTACCGATACCACTTGGCATCCTGATATACTTAAAGGCTACGAAGCCCGCTACGTAAATCAGGGTGAGGCATTCGACGGTCCCTGCCGCTCCACGATCATCCGCAAACTCCGTAAAGGTGGCTCGAAGAAAGCTTTCCTTTATGTCCACGGCTTTAACGATTATTTCTTCCAAGGGGAAATGGGCGACCGTTTCGTCGACTCCGGCTTCAACTTCTATGCCGTTGACCTTCGTCGCTATGGGCGTAGCTACGAACCCTGGCAATATCCCTTTAATATCCGTAAGCAAGAGGAATACTTTGCCGACATAGACTCTGCCATTGCCCAGATCCGTCGTGACGGCAACACAGACATTACCCTCGGAGGACACTCTACCGGTGGTCTTACGGTCGCTTTCATGGGTGCTATGAAAGGTAAGGATGTAGGTGTAGAGCGCATTGTAACCGACTCCCCCTTCCTCGAATGGAATTTCAATTCCTTTATGCGTAATATAGCAGCCCCGACAATAGGCTTTTTCGGAAAGATGTTCCCCAACGGAAAAATCAAGCAAGGTCATTGCGACGGATATGCTTACAGCCTTCTCAAAGAATATTACGGTGAATGGACCTACAACACCGATTGGAAAATGATCTATTCACCACCGGTAACAATGTCATGGGTAGGAGCTATCAACCGTGCCCAAAGCAAGACGATGAAGAACGCCAAAAACATATCCGTGCCTATCCTTGTAATGCACAGCAGCCGTAAAATCGACGGCTGCAACTATACACCGGAATTCCAGACAGGTGATGCCGTTCTTGATCCATTTATGCTCCAAAAGCGTGGTGTGCAAATCATCGAATCACAAGAAAAAGCCTACGAAAAAGCTCTGAAAGCAGAACAAAAATCAAAAGTCCAGAGATCAAAATCAGGGCAAGCCTCACGCATCACAGGTGTCACTCTCCCTCCGGATGGCTACAGAAGTGAAGTATGCACCATTGACAGCGGCTTGCACGACCTCATCCTAAGCAAGAAAGAGAGCCGAGATGCCGCCTACGACACCATCTTCTCCTTCAT
>CAMWTL010000126.1 GCA_947177145.1 uncultured Porphyromonadaceae bacterium | reverse complement strand
TGACGTATGCCTTCTCATCGTTCAGGAAATGGATGTAGCGCGGTGAGTTGAGATTCTCGATACGCCCTAATTCTTTAAATGTATTGAGGTCAATCGCAAATATCACGTGTGAGTTATTCACTACAATCCATCCCTTGTTGTCGTAGACAGTCATCGACTGCGCCACGTCACCGAGCTTCATACCGTTTGCCCGAAAAAACACCTCATTTTCCACAGTATTGGTAGCAGGGTTATAATAAGACAATGTGGCATTGCCATATTGGAAGTTGCCTTCGTTGCATATGAATAGACCCGGTCCGGAAGAATCAAAGTCTTCCATCAGATCGCCGTAGTCCCACTTCATACAGCCTGTCAGAGTACAGACCACGCAAAGCAACAGAGTGGTAAAAAGAAAACTTAAATTACTTATCATAACTCTTGTTTTTGAGTAAGAAAATTTTTGTGGTTACGAAATTGATTAATACAAACGCTCCCGTCTACGCTAAGAGATAGCATAAACGGGAGCGTCAATATCTTGATATTGATCTTAGCCCATAGTCCCGCAGGCTGTGTCACTTAGCGAAAATGGCAGGTCTTCTGACTTATCCCGGTCTTGTCGCGCCTTCCCGGTCATAGCCTGACCAGTGGCAAGTTGCGATAGACTTCTGCTTCGTTGCGACTTCCTATGTCGCTGGCGAAGCGGGAATTACAGCAGCGGGTACTGTCGAGGAATCACACCTCGTTCCCTTTTGATGCTCTGTAATGCCACCTTGTCTTAGGCGGCAGAGCAACCATTTCAAGCGCAAAGTTAGATAAAAATTCTGAGATTTTCACACCGGCAGGATAAAGAAACCGGTTTCTTTAGTGGAAATTTATTTCTGCTGCTTCATGAAGAGAGATTTATTTCTACAACGAACCGTCGGGTAAATGTTTGCGTTGATATAGCAAAAACTTGATATTCTCCTTTCTATTATAAACTCATTTAAACTTCAACCCTATGCTGCACGATATTATTTTTCTGATTTTGGGACTTGTCCTTCTTGTAGGAGGGGCTAATTATATGACAGATGGAGCCGTTGCGGTGGCAAAAAGATTTAATGTGTCAAATCTTATGATCGGACTTACCGTGGTCGCGCTTGGCAGTGCTATGCCCGATATTGTGGTATGTGTGGAGTCGGCATTGGAGCATAAGACAGCCATAGCGGTAGGTGAGGTGGTCGGTGCGAATATCTTCGACCTTCTCCTTGTGGTAGGTATTATGGGCATTGTGCGTCCTTGGAAAGTGAGCGAGGTTATGCGTAAGCAAGACCTTCCGATTCTGTTTATCGCCTCCGCTGCCTTGTGGATTGCAGGTGACACTGTATTGTTTGATGGTCTTCATCATAATATAATCGATCGTTCCTCCGGTATCTTGCTCCTTGTAGTCTTCATATTCTATATGTGGTTTATGATTCAGTCTTCACGTGCTGAAAGTGTTCCGTCGTCTGCCTCTGCACAGCCTTCCGGTGCAACTGCCGGTATAAAATCAAGTTCTTCAACTGCTGCCAGTATAACTAATCAAGGAAGTGTGTCTGATCATAGGTTAGGCATTGCCACTACGCATAAATTGAAAGCTGAGGTAGCGGCTTTGAAAAGCGGAGTAGAGGGATTGCGTGGTAAACGTTGGTTTTCCTGGTTGCTTATTGCCGGAGGCCTTGGAGCGTTGGTGATTGGTGGTAACTGGGTTGTGGACGGTGCAAGCGGTTTGGCACTGAAAGCCGGAATGTCGCAAGGAATGGTGGCATTGACCGTTGTTGCAATCGGCAACTCTTTGCCTGACCTGGTGACTTCCGTCACAGCTACTCTCAAAGGCGCCAGCGGACTTGCATTCGGCAACATTGTGGGTGCCTGTATCATAAATGCTTTGCTTACCATAGGTTTAAGCTCTACTATAACCCCGTTGGGGGCTGACACAATTGGTTTTGTTGATTTCCTGACACTTGTAGGCGCTTCATTGCTTCTGTGGCTTTTCCCGCTCCTTTCGAAGGGTAAAGGGATAAGTCGGTTTGTCGGAATCATTCTCTCACTGCTCTATGTGGCTTATATGGTGTTCACAATTATACGTGGATAAGGTAAATTGGTTTGGTAGTCGGAAAACTTCGGATTCCTAATGCAATGCACTTATGAGCGACGGGTCATTTGAGATGGATTTGAAAATACTATGTGGCATCTTAGCGGTGATAGCTTTGATGCTGGTGGCTCTCATTGTGATTATGCGGTGGCGAGCCGGTCGTGGGAGGCGCAAGGGACGACGCGGGGAGCAGATTGTGGCTAAGGCATTGTGTAAGCTGAAACGTCGTGATGCCATAGTGCTCAACGACGTTTTGCTACCCGTAGCTAAGGGACGCACCTCCCAGATTGACCATATAGTGATTTCTACACGCGGGATTTTTGTGATTGAGACCAAGAGCCTTTCCGGGAAAATATCGGGAAGTGAACATAGCCAATATTGGACCCAGCACCTGTATTCACAGACACGACAAATTTACAATCCCTTATTGCAGAACAAGGGACATATACGTGCTCTGAGCCGTATGTTCCCTAATCTTGATGCCGATTTATTCATATCTATAGTGGTTTTTACTGAGGCTCAGGAACTTGACATCACAGCCGATGATATAGTCGAACAACGTTCCTTGCTTCCTGATCGCCGAGTTCGCAGAACCTTCATTCGGTCTGAAAGTAGAAAGAGAAAATGGTGGCGACGCGGTAAGGAGATTAGGCTTGATGAGAGGAATGTTATTACGGGTGTCGAGGGGATAGTGAAGGAAATCGAACGGCGTGACCGTATCCTTAGGAGAGCGGAGTTGCCGAATATAGCTGCTGCCATTCAGAAAGTGGCATTACATAGTTGGGGCGCTGCAAGAGAACATACCGCGTATGCCAAGCAGACTTCGCGCAAGATATTACATGAGATACAGCAAGGCATCTGTCCGCGTTGTGGAGGGAAGTTAGTTAAGAAGAAAGGCACAAATGGAGAGTTCGTAGCCTGCGAGAACTACCCCAGCTGCCGCTTCACCTGCTCCACCGACCAGCTTCACTAACCACAGTTGTCTCCCGTAAGCACGTTTTAAGAAGTTTACAATGGATTGATATGTCTTTACCGACATATTTTTTGTTATAATTAAAACAGCGAGTCAATTGACCTTAAAATAGTAGGTCAACAGACTATACTTATCCCTTATTAAATAAAATATATGGCAAAGAAAAGAAAAAATCCATTTGAAGATTCCGTATCTCATTCAGATTCGGTGCCTTCTGTTCATATTTCTGACGAAGCGCTTGAGTTGCTTTCCCAAAGCGGGATAGTATCGGAAGAGGAGATAGGACATTTCAAATTTATGAAAACAATGGTTGAGGCAGGAATTACTCCTGACGAATATGAATTGTTTTTCAATATGTACACACATTTGGCGGATCTGGCTAACGGTCGAGATGTGAACTCCATGGTAAGAACCAAAAAGACATCTTCGGATGCTCCTCCTCAAACCTTGCTTCTTAAAATACAGATGAAAGGTGTCACCAAACCGCCCATGTGGCGTGAAATTGAGATTGCCGACAATCTCGACTTTGAAGTTCTCCATACTGTAATTCAGTGTGTGACAGGTCTGGAAAACTATCATATGTGGCAATTCAATAGAACTGCCTATGATAATTCTCTATGTATTGCGCCGCCCCATGAAGATGACTATATGGGAGGTTTCGATTCTGTCACGGATATAGCTTCAGAGACTCTCCTCTCCGACTATTTTAAAAATGTCGGCGACAAATTGGAATATACCTATGATTTTGGTGACAATTGGATTTTTACAGTAAGTGTAAAAAAGATAGTAGAGCATAAGTCGCCATATCCGGTTTGTACTGCATTCAAGAGTGCTCTCAATCCTCTTGAAGATTCGGGAGGTCCTTGGGAGTATGAAAGATACAGGCAAGATTTAGACGAATGGGACACCTATACCACCAAGAAACGCAATCAGATAGCCCGTGACCTCGGTTTCGATTCAGCCAAAGACTTCTACGAATTCCTGCAATCCCATATCTTTGACTTAGACAAAACCAATTCCTCCCTCAAAGTCCTCTTTACCTCTCGATAATCATACGATCAATCACAAAACAGTCTACCACTGTCACTATTTTGACAATGGTAGACTGTTTTGTGATTGTGTTGGCTTTACATGTATAGTTAATCCTTATGGTCTACGAACTCCAAATCTTGAATGTAAGTAAAGGTATTGGAATTACCAAAGGTATTTTCATAATACTCAAATCCGGTACCAACAACTGTTATCAGACCGTATACATTGTACATCTCACCTCTATACTCATCATAATCCTCGTTAACCGGTCCGAATAGCAGTAGCACATTTATTTTTTTTGTATCAATGGATCTTAAAGGATTGGCTAACTTGACTCCTTTCCAGGCTTTCTTAAACTCTGCTACAGATTTGTATGCTCCAATAGCTTGATATGCCTCTGCCACTGTACCGTCATCCCAAAGTTCAATTACTTGGTTTCCTTTTGTCTTGTAGTAGCCGGGGGATTTGGCTTTTGCCAAAATCATCTCTCCTGACTTTGCTTTTAAAGGAGACTGAGTAGAAACTGAATTGCTTTGGCTTGCATAATTATTGCTTGAGCTTTGGTAACTATTGTTTGAGTAAGTGGAATTAGACGATTTAGATACACTCGTATTGGGTCTATGATTCTTATTGCTGCACTCATCGACTATTAGGAACACAGCTATCAAGATAGGAATGAATATTATCCATCTTCCTCGCATAAAGCAATAATATTAAGAGTTGATTGGTTGTCTTTTTAATCCGTTGATATGGGTAAGGATGTGCTAAGGTATTATTTGAGGATTCTACCCCAGTCTTTTTTCATTTGGTCAAGTGAAAACTGATTGTTAGCGCCGCTTGAACTTAAGAGCGTTAACATTTTCCACTTGTTAGGATTGAGCAACTGAGGAAAGTATTCGTTAAATATCTTTTCAGCTTTCTTACCATTGAAGGCAATGACCTCTACGGTAGGATATTTCTTTAGGAAATCTGGAATATCGTTTGGTGTACCTTGTTCGATGTTTGAGTCCAAGCTCCCATCTCTGACTGCACCTGAAAGCACATCCCAGATTGCAATATTATTGTCCTTTAGGAAAGCTATTCTCTCCTCGTATTCTGCGGGTATTTCTTCTTTACCGTATAGACCATAGATAATTTTCCAAAATCTGTTACCGGCTTTGGCGTAATATTCCTGTCTGTTGAGGGATTCATCACCAGGAAGAGTACCGAGAATTAGAACTCTTGGCTTATCGCCTACCACGGCTGCTAATCCTTCTTTGATATTTCCTTTCTCTACGGATTTCTTGAGAGAAATTTGATTCTTGGAAGACGAAGTAACGATAGCTTCGTTCGATGGTACATATTGATCATCAATACATATTATCTTACCTGAATCAACGAGTTGATCAAATTCTTCAACAGAGGTGATATCATCTACAAAATCTGTGATATAGAATCCCTTTGTTCTCATTTTTGATCTTATAGATTTTTGCTGTGATGGAGATGCCTCACATTTTTGGATGATGAGTTTGCGAAGTGTGGCTAATTCAGCCGAGGTAAACTTCGCTCTACCTTTTTTCTCAGAATTCATAGAGGTATTGGTTTTTAATGGAGCTGTGCCCTCCTTGGCTCCGGGTGGATATAAAGAAAGTGTGAGGGCGGTTGTCTTTATCGTCAGAGGCTCTGGTAAACCCGAATGTATAAGGACAATATCCCCACACTTGAAGCATATCTCCTTGATTTCTCAAAAAGCATTACACTACAAGTGATGAGAGCATTTGCCATCCCTACATTCATTGAAAATTTACCAGACTTTCTGACGGAGGACGAACTTCACTTTCATCTAAAAAATTTTATGGTCTCTACCAATGATGCAAATTTACATAAAAATTCTGAGATTTTTAATCGTCTGGACAAAGAATCCTTTTTTCTTAGAGGAAGTTTACATCAAAAATATTAAACCACAAAATATCAAGTGGGGATATTGTCAGCCTTAGTTATTGAGGCGCGTTAGGAATTGCGGGCAAGAGCAGAAGCAAGGGTGGTGCGTATGCGTTCACGGAGGTGAAGCGGACGAATCACTTCAAGTGAACGGGCACGCGAAAGCAGTGCCATCACAAAGTCATTCGTTATCTTTAACCGTAAAGAGATACGAAACTCCTCCGGAGTGTCAACGAGTACTTTCTGCGACGGATGCAGAGGGCGAGCTTTCAGAAAACTGCCGTCAAGAGCGTCATAACGAAGCTCAATGTCCTCAGTCGGCATAGCCGGATCTGCCCATATCCCATAGCTGTCCTTGAAATTCTCCTCAATGTTAAGAGAATCATCAAATTCAAACTCCTCATCCGTCAAGACAAGATTTTTAATCCTATCGAGACCGAAAAGTATCACCTTCCCGTTCTCGTAACCCACCACATACCACAATCCCTGATCCTCCTTCAGATAATGTGGAGCCAAAACGTGATGCCTTTCCGAGCCACCGTTACGATAATTGACGTAATCGAACTCAATAACACTCCGTTCTTTAATAGATCTAAGTATATCATATAAATACTCAGACCCTCGATTGCGGCTTCGTTCAGGAATTATGTGCCGGTTTATATTAGTATCAGGATGCAAAGCCGTAAGCAAATCAAAATCGGCAAACAGTCGCTTATAGGTCACAAGCCACTTGTCATCAGACATTTCAACTATGTGGTAGGTAGACTTTCCGACTCTGGCTATTTTTATTTGGAAAGTGGCCTCAATGCTTTTGATGTCTCGTTGGAGTAAGCGGATACGTGACCTCCTCTCCTCAGGATATGAAAAGCCCATTCCCCATACCATATTTGCTAAAAAACACATCAAATCATCAGCCGAAACAGGTGTCACGGCTCGCTCAAGCTTATTGATGATTAGCAACTGTCTTTTTATAGCATCACTAACGACGTTCATATTTCTTGGTTCTGCTAATTTTACATTTCCGACTGCAAAGTTAAAACACAAAGGCGACCCACTGTGTCGCCTTTCAAAAAACTTTCAAAAATTTCAAAAAAAATAGATACTCCCAGTATAATTTACATCTATCTCTGGTTTATTATCTCTTTACGGGTAAAATCTGACTTCTTCAGTCTGTTGCCCCAAGAAAAGTAGATATCATGTATAAGGTATGTAACATTTTACGGAGACCGACAAATTTCCTTGAAAATTTTTTTACGGATAAAGATAATTTACTAATTTTGCGACAGTTAAGTCTATGGTCGCTTTATGACTATATTTTGTGTCCCTTTCCTTATAATTTTTAAGGTTAGATAGTCTTAATTTATGGTAGCAGTAAGAGCTAAAGAGGAGGTTTGTATGGATAAATCACCCTGTAATAAATACAAATGTGGCATCGTTTTCGTACATGGTATTGTAGGCAATTTACGAATATTCGACTTTCTGATGCCCTTGCTCCCCGGTATCTTAACTTACGATAACTCAGCTTCTGATAACTTAACATCTGATGATTATGTAGTAAAATCCATCACTCTTGATGGGCACGGAGGAAATGCCAACGACTTCTCCCATACTTCTATGAAACGTTGGAAAGCCCAGGTGGAGGAAAACGTTAACGATTTGGCAAAGCAATGCGACAGAATAATAGGTGTCGCTCATTCTATGGGTTGTCTGCTATTGCTTGATCAGGCTTCCAAAGACCGTATATCAAAACTATTCCTTCTAAACCCTCCGATGGTGATAAAGCCTAAGTGGGACTTATTTCGCAATGCCTTCAAGGTTGCCATCGGGCAAACGAAGAATGACCCGGTGGCTGCGGCTGCCAAAGATGCCTATGGAGTTTCATTAGACTTCAATCCTCTGCATTACTATGGTTGGCTCCAACGCTATCTTGAATTGTTTGCTGAGGTTCGGAGGGTGAGGAAAGAGGTGCTAAGGGATGTAAAATGTCCTGTCAGAGTGTTTCTTTCCGCCAGAGATGAGATGGTTTCCCCGACATCAGCTGAAGTTCTTAATGTTCTCCAAGATGCTAAAGTAACCTTATTACCCACTTCCACCCATTACTACTACTCTCCCTCCGACCGTGAAATCATCTGCCGTGAATTCAGAGATTTCCTGTGCTGCTGACT
>CAMWTL010000125.1 GCA_947177145.1 uncultured Porphyromonadaceae bacterium | reverse complement strand
AAAGATAATCCCGATTCGCTCTCACGAACCGGGATTATCTTTTATCTATCCGAATATTTCTGAGTGGGAACCGAGTCGTAAGACACCGATAGTATTTTCTTTTTCATCTATCCACAGAAGAAGGAAATCACCCTCCACATGACACTCCATGCAACCGGTATAGTTTCCCGTTAGCATATGTGGGCGATATATCGCTGGTATCGGAATGTCATCACGTAACATTTGCAATATATGCGCTACTTCTTCCATTTTCTTAGGTTGATGACGATATTTCTTGGCATCTTTCTTATATCGGCTGGAAAAACGGAGCTTTTTCATAGCCCCATGGATTTATACATAGCTTCTACACTTGACACATCAAGTGGACCTTGTAGTTTTCCTGCTCTGGCTTCTTCGATAGCAGCTATAGTCTCAGCATTTGGTTCGTTATAAGCGATATCTAATAGGGCACACTCCACAAAATTATTGAGACTGCGATTCTCTTTTTTCGCCATTTTTTTAAGGCGTTCGATAAGTTCTACCGATAAACGAAAGCTTTGTTGTTTTCTTTGAAGTGCAATATTCATAATAATATATTTTGTAGGTAAAGTTAATACTTTTATATTACATCAACAAATATTTTTAAGAAAAGTAACAGCAAAAAACAATCCCGGTTCGCTCTCACGAACCGGGATTTTAATTTATAGAACCGCGCTTCTTATCCTTGCGCTTCCGCCATCAATGTAGGGATAACAATGGTCAACAACGCCATCGTCCCTTCCACATCGAATTCATCAGTATGTGCCGGAAGAAGCAGCGACTCACCCTGCTTCACTGATGTGGAAACACCGTCTACCTTCAGACTGCCGTTGCCCTCTATGCAGACCAAGCCCATAAACGAATCCTCATTGTTCCTGATTTTCCGTTCGCCGTCTACCACCTCCTTATGAACCTGAAAATAATCACTCTTCACAAGACTTTCGGTAGCCGAAACGCCACTTCCGAAGTCGGATATATCGTCCGCATAGCCGGATTTAACCTCAGGGCGGTAAGTATAGTTGGCAAGCTCAGTGTGGAGATGCGACATTTGGATCGACAAATCATCTCGCGCATCTATAAACTTCACCAATAGAGGGAAATTGTCACCATAACGGCTATACACACGTTGACCCACTAATTCATCCTTATATTTCCTTACCATATCAGCCAACGTCATCCCGCAGTCGTCGCCGTCCATCACAATACTCTCACAGCCGGGTACAGCCGAAAGTTCCCAGCTCTCCCCTATGTTCTTACAGTTGATTCTGAGACCCTTGAAGCGGGAAATCTCCTCACCGCCCCAGACTGTGCTCTTAAGATAGGGAAGGAATTTTATAGGTTGTCTCATAATAAACTCTTTAAGACACTATTATTATGGTATCAACACCTCAAGAGGTTCGCTGTAATTGTAGCGGTAAACCTCTGCGGTAGAATAATTGATACGGGCTGCCGCACGGATATATACCCTGCGACCAGACGGGATATCGCCGTTAGTGGTAATGGTAAGCTCCTGACCCAAGTTGGGGTCAAACTCATTCCCCTGATACGATAGGGATGCCGACCAACGCTCGTCACGCGCACGATAACCCACCGATGAGGAGTAGCTTACGAAAAGCTGCACATCTGTCACGTTCATAAGGTCGTCGGAATAGTCATTGCCACGTGTAGGCTGAATCTTGGAGCGGAAATCCTCCGGACTCACGGCGCGGTCTACCACAACCTTAGCTTTGATCTGCCCGTTGCTTACCTGAGGCTCACCCACGATGCGCACGTTCAAGAACGGCTGCACCTCGAATTTCACCTTCGTAGTGCCCTTTATGTCTATCTCCTTACATTCATCGGCGAGAAGCACACCGTCAGGTGTCTCTCTCACAAGAGGAATGAACGGACCGTCGATACGCACATAGTAGTGACCCTTGAAAATCTTGGTGTTCTGAAAACTGCCGTCAGGCATACAGTAGAAATCGGGATTGTGCTCCACGTTGTCGCCCCAGCTAAGTTCGGTGAGACGCACACGTATTCCCTCGCTGCCTTGATCGGTGAGCACCGGCTCTCCAGTGGCAACATCTACCACCTCGCCCTGGATGGTCTCCTTAGGCTCGTCGTAGTTATCGAGTTCGAAGAGGTCGCAGGAAGTCATAGACATCATCATCGCCACTGCGGCCGCGAATATATGTAATTTTTTCATCTGAAAATGCTATTTGAAAAGTTACTGGATTAGGATTATTATTATCGGTTGGGCTGCTGGTCGATCACCGCACTCTTCACTACCTCACCGCCGGGGATGGAGAAGTAATAGTCAATCTGGCTATAACTCAACTGCTTGTCTGCCATATTCTGGAAGTGAGTGTCGAAGAAATACTTACCGTTCTCAGTGCAATAGAAAGGATAGAGACCACGGAAGCGGTAGTTGTTGCTGTTGCTGAAGGAATCCTTGTCGCGCACCTCGCCCCAGAAACCGTCACGTCCCTCATAGTGCTGCACACGCCAGCGACGGATGTCCCATTTCGCCTGATGCTCGAAAGCCAACTCCTTACGACGTTCACGTCTTACGATGTTACGGCTCTCCTCGTCGCCTGTCAAACCCTTGGCAAGCTCGTCGGCACCTGCTCTTTCGCGGATGTCGCGGATAGCCTGTGTAGCCACTGCCAACATATCAGTGCCGTCAGGTGAGGATACACCTGCCATTGAAAGCTCCACAGCTGCCTCGGCTGCGTCGAGAAGCACCTCGGCATAACGCATCAGGATATAAGGCTGGTCGCACACACCCTCACGTCCGCCACGGAAATTGGGATCGAGCCACTTACGGGTCACAAGACCTGTCACACCGCTCTCGCCCCAGCCTTTGTAAGGACCGCATGGACCTGTGGCAAGATGCTCGTTGCCATTGGCATCCGTCACATACTTCACCTCTGTGGGGGAATTGCTCATTACAATCTGATCGCCATATTTGGAGTCAGTGAAGCTCTGCGGAGCATTGCCATAAGAATAGTCGTTCATAATAGCGGTCACGGGAAGTGAACCGGTATATGATCCTGCCCACATATCTACGGTGCCGTCGGCAAACTTATCGCCCGGGAAGATAACCTGTGCGCGGAGACGAGGCTCGGCATTGGCGAAGAAATCCAGCGGCTTGTCATACATTATATATTCACCCTCGGTGATCTTGTCGCCGGTAGTCACTTTCAAGGTGCCGTCGGGATAACGGGGGAAACCGTCGAAAAGCTCCACGAAGTCGGCTGTCGGACAGGTACCGCAGCTCAGTGGTGAATGTGCCGGATAAGTGAAACCCATCATATAGGGGCTGTTGTAGCTGTCATAGCTATGCACGGCAGTGGGGTATACATACTCTCTTACCCAAAGATGCTCTGAGCTGTTGGCATCGGCAAGCATATCCACAAGGTTCTCAAACTGTGCGTTGCGGTCGTCGGCAGACCATTTTGATTTATGAAGGGAATATTTGCCCTCTTTGATAATCTCTGAAGCTGCCTTGTAAGCCTCTGCGAAATACTTCTTGGAGGCTGCCTCCCAGCTGTCGGGGGCGAAACCCATGACACGTACACCGGTCTTGGTGCCGATGCCGGTAAGATGGCCGTCAACAGTCTGGTTATATTTAGCCACTGAACCTGCATAGAGCATCGCACTCGACTTATATGCCAAAGCAACGCTGCGGTTGGCATATCCGCGCTTCGCACTCTGTGCGCTCATCAGCTCGATAGCCTTGTCATAGTCGGCAAGTATCTGGTCCCAGGTCTCCTCCTCGCTTGAACGGGGTACTTCCAACTCCTCGTCGCCGGGATAGTTGATCACACGGGTCACAAGGGGTATACCGCCATAGCGCATAGCCATCTGGGTAAAGATAAAGGCTCTGAGGAAATAAGCATGGCCGAGGTAATCGTTGAAGGCTATCGGAGAATAATTGCCCTGAAAATTGGGAAGATCGGTGATGAGCATATTGATCTTGCGGAGAGTCTCAAAAGCTTCGCCCCAATACTGGCTCTCTTCACCTGTGAACGCTGCGACAATACCATCACGTCCCACTGCCTCACCTGTGCCTTCTACACCCTTCGACACAAGCCAGCCGTTGCGGTTATGTCCTCTTTGGGGGAGATACTTGAAGTCTTCTAACGGAAGATGGCTATAGATCTCAGCCATATAGATCTCCATACCGGCATCATTGCTCAGAAGGTCATCTTCTGTCATCATACCCTTAGGCGATATGTCGAGGTCGGCACAGGAGGTCATCATGCCGAGACCAAGGATTGCTGATATAAGTAGTTTTTTCATTTTTGTTTCGATAATTGATGGTTAGAAAGAGAGGTTAAGACCTACGGTGTAAGTGCGGTTGAGCGGATAGAGACGTCCGTTGTCAGAATCCGGATGCTCGGGGTCAACGAATTTCACCTTTGTGAAGGTCACGGGGTTATAGCAGTTGAAATATACACGTATCTTATTGCCACGCAGCAGCTTCTCCGGAATGGTGTAGCCAAGTTCGACACTCTTGAGACGCAGATAGTCGGTCGATACGCGGTTGAACGTGGAGTTTGATCTCGGTGTGCGCTGCCCGAAAGCATAATAGCCGCTCACCCACTCTGTAGCCGGATCATAGATGTCGGCGTTGGGATCTGTAGTATGCCAGCGGTCGGTAAACTGCTCAAGCACACCGCCACCGTTCTGTCCCCACACGCTGAAGAGCGGTTCCTGATATGACATTGAACCCAATGCGGAACCCTGCCAAAGCATATTGAAGTCGAATCCTTTCCAGAGTACATTGACGTCAAGTGAGAAGTTCATCCAGGGAGTCTGGTCGAAAGCATATGGATGCTCATCCTCGCCGTTGATCTCGCCGTCGCCGTTCCAGTCAAGATATTTGTAGTCGCCGGGGAGAAGGTCGCGCTCCGTATATAAAGGGTCATTCCATATCTCATACCAATTATGGTATCTGCCATTGCCTTCATAACCGAACTGAACACCCTGGAAACGGTTGTTGAGGTTGTCGTGACGCCATTTGTCATATGAGTTGGCATACGGACCGTTCTGAACGGCGGTGAGATACTTGTTGCGTGTGATGGAGAAGATTCCACGTGCACTCCAGCTCCAGTCACCGACGTTATAGCGGTGGGTAAGAGCTACCTCAAGACCATAATGGCGGTCGGAGTTGACATTCTCAAGGGGAGCCGTGGCACCTACCACTGTGGGAAGATCACCCCCTCTGCGCTCAAAGAGACCTGAACGGTTGCGCACGAAGTAGTCTACCGTGGCGCCGATAAGACCGTTACGGCTCTCGAAGTCCACACCGATGTTGAAGGTCTTCGACTTATACCAGCTCAGAAGAACATTTGGAATACCGGAGGGGCTGGCGCCATAGATGAAGTCGCCGTCGAAGATGTAGCCGGGAGAATAACCGTTGTAGTTACCGTTGTCGGCTGCCGTGCCGCCTCTGTAGGTGAAACCCTGAAGCCATTCATAGTTGATTGAACCGTCATCACCGAGCACACCGTAGCTTGCTCTGAGCTTCAACTGGCTTACGAAACCGTTGGGATCGATGCTCTCCCTGAACCAAGGCTCCTCTGCGATGCGCCAACCTGCCGATACCGAGGGGAAGAAACCCCAGCGATGACCCTTGGCGAATTTAGATGAGCCGTCGTAGCGGAACTGCCCCTCTATGAGATAACGGTTATCGTAGTCATATGTTACACGGGCTATCACCGCACGGTTGCCGAAATCGTAGAGCGATCCGAGGTCTGTATTCATTGAGCCTACCTGACCCTCTTCCACACCGGCAAGAAGATAAGGCACTGTGAAAGCAAGGTCGCGATATGCGTAGAAGTTGTCGCCGTGGCGTGAGGTGGATTCGTAGCCTACCACTGCACCTACATTGTGCATATCCGCGAAAGTGCGGAGGTAGTTGAGCGTGAACTGAAGCATAAACTGCGACTTGTCGTAGAATTCGCGGCGCATATTTGAAGGTGAGGTCTCGGAGAATACCTTGGAAGTATAGGAGCCGTCAGCCTCATTATAGGCATACTGTGTAAATTCCTTCTTGAAGATCTCGTTGTTGTCAACGGTATAGTCATAGCTTACCAAGCCTTTTGCCGAAAGTCCTTTGAGAGCTGAGGTGTAAGCGCCGAAGTCAATGTTGAGGGCTGCGCTCGACTGGAACATCTTTCTTCTATATTTACGGTGTCCCGAGATGTCGCTCGTCATCATAGCCACTGTGTTACGCTCAAGGTCAAGACCTGCATAGTTGAGCATCGTGCGCTCCGGATCGGCGTATGCGGGATGAAGCACACCCTGGCTCCAATAGTTGCGGATAATATCCACAGAGCCATAGTAGGGAGTATTGCGCGTGTCAGACATTGCCGAGATGTTGAGGTCGAGCTTGATGCCGTTCCATATGGTAGTGGAAAGGTTACTACGGAGATTGAGCTTGTCATAGTTGAGGTCACCCGACTTGAACATACCCTCCTGATAGAGATAGCCGAGACTTGCGAAATACCTTGTGCGGTCATTGCCACCCGATACGCTCACGTCATGCTGGGTCTGGGGTGACCATGATGCAATTACTTCTCCGTTCCAGTCGGTCTGCTGGCGCAGTCCGCTTGCAAAAGCCTCGAAGTCTGATTCGGTGTAGTAAAGCTGTCCGCCGTTGATATTATTGCGGCCTCTCTCATTCCAGATGGTCATAGCGTCGAAGGCGTTAGCCAACTGAGGCATCGACTTGGGCTTCTGTATAGTGAACGAACCGTTATAGCTTACTTTGGCTGTTCCTGACGTTCCCTGTTTGGTGGTCACGAGGAGCACACCGTTTGCAGCTCTCACACCGTAGATGGCTGCCGCCGCATCCTTAAGCACCGACACATCCTGGATGTCGTTGGCGTTAAGACGCTGGAAATCCTCAACCGTGCGGGGCACACCGTCGATCACCACTAAAGGTGAACCCATACCACGAATATCGAAGTTATTGTTATAGGTGCCCGGCTCAGAGCTCTTCTGCCATACACGCACACCGGGGATCTTACCGGTAAGCATATTCTGGGGGTTCTCGTTGTTGGTCTTGACCATCGCGTCACCTTTCAGCTCCGACACCGCACCGGTGATTGAGCCTCTGCGCTGTACACCGTAACCTACTACCACCACCTCATCGAGCGATTCACTGCTGCTGCTCAACACGAAGTTGATATTGGTACGTCCGTTCACTGCCTCCGATATGGGATTATAACCTATGTAAGACACTACCAAGATCGCGTCTGACGGTGCGTTGAGCACATAGTGTCCGTCAATGTCTGTGGCTACGCCTACAGTTGTATTCTTTACCATCACGGTTGCTCCGATGAGCGGCTCGTTGTCGTTGTCAGTCACGGTGCCGCTGATGGTCAGCGTCGTCTGTGCCACCGCATTTGAAGAGGTGAACGCTATGATAAGCGCTGTCACCACCTTCAGCAGTGTGCTTCTTAATTTAAGGGTTCTGTACATATTAGTATGATGTTGATTAGTTATTTCTTTTTAACTTCATGGCTTGCCAAGACCGCATACTCGGCTGCATAGCAGAAAGTGAACATTGCCTCTGTGTCACACTTCGACCGGTCGCGACTCCAGCCTGCAAGAAGGTTTACGGGGAGCATATCCTTTTCAAGGAAATTGCTGTAGCCATAGTCAAGATTGGCTTGGAAAGCCTTCAGACAATCGGCTGCGTCAGCACACTGTCCGTAAGCCTCAGCATAGCCTCTCATAAGCACTCCGTTAAACCAGGGGGAGAAACCGGAAAGGTCGAAGGAATAATAGCCGGCAAGGGAGGTGCCCAACTGGGCGAAGTGACGGAAGCTGCTTGCTGTAAGCGATTTCAGATCTTCAAGATACGCTGTCTCTCCGGTGGCTGCTGCCAAGGCTGCTGCGCCCGACACCATTGTGCCCGTATTGTAACTGTAGAAATTGCCTGTGGCGCCGGTGTCGCGGTTATTGGCACGGTAGCGCACGTCGTCTACGGTTTCATAGGCTATTCCGCCGTCTGCACCGAGCATATCCCAGTAGACACCCTGCTCGGCATTATAGAGCTTGCGTTTCTGCCAACCATAAACCTTCTTCGCCATCTCCAGATAATACTCGCTCTTGTTGGCTGTCACATCCACGCGCTTCTTGTCGGTATCAATGATTTTGTAGGCTACCACGTCGCTCTTACCTTT